>JBIKOC010000133.1:0-5499 GCA_044358335.1 Flavobacteriales bacterium
CAAAAACGAAAAAGATCAAAAAGTTGATTCCATAAAATATGCAGCTGGCGATTTAATTAAGCAGTATCCCAATGTGGAACCTCGTTTAATGATGCGTTACACAGTAAATAAAAATGCATCTATCAAAGCCTCCTTCACCCAGAATTATCAATACATACACATTACTTCTTTAGCCAATCAAAGTCTTCCAACCGATTTATGGTTTCCAAGTACAGCTCGAGTAAAACCTCAATTTGGAACTCAATATTCCTTAGGATATTATCAGAATTTCAAGGAAAATACTTGGGAAACATCCGTCGAGACGTATTATAAAACCATGAAAAATCAAATCGAGTTTAAAGATGGAACTCTCCCTTCTAGTGGTGTAGGCGACAATCTCGATAACTACCTGACTTTCGGTTCTGGTGAAGCTTATGGAACTGAATTTTTTGTCAAGAAAGCACTTGGAAAAACTACAGGTTGGGTTGGATATACACTTTCATGGACCAAACGTACTTTCCCTGAACTAAATGAAGGCAAAACTTATTTTGCACGTTACGATCGCCGACACGATTTATCGGTTGTAATTAGTCATGAATTAACATCCAAATGGATATTTAGTGCTGTTTTTGTTTATGCATCGGGTAATTTATTGTGGTTACCAACTAGCGTTTATTTCTTTGAAGGAAAACCAGTTGTGAATTACGGCGAACGCAATAATTACCGCATGCCTGCCTATCACCGATTGGATCTTTCTGCTACCTATACACCTGTCACTACTAAAAAAGTTAAATCGAGCTGGAATTTCTCTATTTACAATGTATATAGCCGATTGAATCCGTATTTTATTTATGTCGAAACTACTGGTAGTCCGCTAACAGGCGATTTAAAAAACTCGGCTAAGAAAGTTTCCTTGTTTCCAATAATCCCTACGGTAACTTATAATTTCAGTTTCTGATGAAGTCCTTATGCAGATTAATAGCAGCGGTATTATTGATAAGTTCTTTCACTTCCTGTGAACGCGAAATAGAGATTGAGCTTCCTAATGCGGAGAATTTATTGGTGGTAGAAGGAAGCATCGAAACGGGTCAAGCACCTATTATTTTGCTAACTCGAAACCGAGGATTTTTCAAAGATTTTCCAACCGATTTGGAATCCTTTATTAATGAATTTGTTATTCAAGATGCGCTGGTAGTAGTAAGTGATGGAGCAGTAAACGATACGTTAATTTTCACTGTCAACATTCTAGCTTACCCTTATGTGTATTATACAAGCACTAATATGGTAGGTGAAGTTGGAAAAACCTATTCACTTACTATCGTAGCTGACGGAAAAACCATTCGTTCAAATACGACAATCCCACCAGCAGTATCGATTGATTCTACTTGGTTTGGGTTAAACCCATTCGATTCATCTGAAGATAGTTTAGGAGTAGCTTATTTGAGTATTAACGACCCCGATACAATGGGTAATGCCTATCGATTGTTTGCAAAAAAATACAGTGAATTCGCCTTTAATCAAGTGGCAGGTTCGGAGTTTAACGATGATTATGTGAATGGTCAAAAAGTTATTTTCTTTGCCGGACAAGGTGACAAGCCTTTTGTTTCTTCAGATACATTTGTTCCCAAAGAGTATTTCTATAATATTGGAGATACCGTGATTTTGAAATTCTGCTCTATTGGAGCTAATGAACTTAAGTTTTTTTACACAATGGCTGCAGCTTTAAATTCTAATGGAAATCCATTTGCAGCGCCTACTATTGTTAAATCAAATATTGAAGGTGGTTTAGGTGTTTGGTGTGGATATTCTCCTGCTACTGACACATTAATCGCTATCAAGTAATTGTATATTTGTCGCATGAATACACAAGAAAACGAACATGTAGAATGTCTGATCATTGGATCAGGACCCGCTGGATATACAGCAGCCATTTATGCCGCACGTGCCGATATGAAACCGGTTATGTATCAAGGTTTACAGCCTGGCGGACAATTAACTATTACAACCGAGGTTGACAATTTCCCAGGCTATCCTAACGGTGTTGATGGTACTAAAATGATGGAAGATTTGTTAGCTCAAGCACAGCGATTTGGGACAGATGTTCGCTTTGGATTAGCTACAAAAGTTGATTTTTCGGGCCCCATTCACAAAGTTTGGGTCGATGAGAACAAATTAATCACGGCTGATACAGTGATTATAGCAACCGGAGCATCAGCAAAATGGCTGGGCCTAGAATCTGAAAATAAATACAATGGTTTTGGTGTTTCTGCTTGTGCTGTGTGCGATGGATTCTTTTACCGCGGACAAGAAGTGGCCATCGTTGGTGGTGGCGACACAGCTGCCGAAGAAGCTACGTACTTAGCTAAATTGTGCAAAAAGGTAACGATGATTATTCGTCGCGATGAATTACGTGCATCTAAAGCCATGCAACATCGTGTATTTAATACTCCTAACATTGAAGTTATATTCAATGCCGAAACTCTAGAAATTACTGGTGAACAATCGGTTAGTGGAGCACGTTTCAAGAATCGTGTTACCGGTGAAGAGTTTACACTTGATATAACAGGTTTCTTTGTTGCCATTGGTCATGATCCAAACTCTGGAATTTTCAAGGATTATTTAAATATGGATGAAAATGGCTATATAAAAACGATTCCGGGAAGTTCTCGAACAAATGTAGCTGGTGTTTTTGCGTGTGGAGATGTGCAAGATCATATCTATCGTCAAGCTGTTACTGCTGCTGGTAGTGGTTGTATGGCTGCTTTGGATGCAGAACGTTATTTAGCTACAGTTGGCGTAGAAGCCTGATATTAATACTCTTGTTCCTAAAAAGCCATGTAGAATCTGCATGGCTTTTTTTATGTTTACAATTCTGAAGCTGCCTATAAGCTATCGGATGATTAATAGAAACCAATTATTCATTTATACATAGGCGGACGCAAATTGCGACCACATCCAAATTTAAAAATGACTACTACAAATAGTTTAATTCATGCACCTGTTTAGGTATTCATGAAAGAATTAATCTAGCCTAATTAAGCTGTTTTGAATTCCGAGTTAAAATGGAAATGTAGTTTTGGGAAATCCTGAATGATCGTGTTGAGCATCCAAGAAGATTCTGCTAGAAATACATAATTTCCATCTTTATCCACAGCTAATTGATGTCCACGAAAACGAGCGAATTTTTCAAACTCTTCTTTATCATCGTATGTTACCCAACACGCTTTGAAAACGTTCAACTGCTGGAAATTACACGAAGCGCCGTATTCATGCTTGAGACGATATTGAATTACTTCAAACTGAAGCTCTCCAACAGTTCCGATTATTTTCCGACTTCCATTATGTTGAATAAAAAGCTGCGCCACACCTTCTTCGGTCAATTGTTGAACACCTTTATCTAACTGCTTCGATTTAAGCGGATCGGCATTGACAACTTCTTTGAAAATCTCAGGTGAAAAGCTCGGGATTCCTCGAAACTGGAAATTTTCACCTTCAGTAAGTGTATCACCAATTTTGAAGTTTCCAGTATCGTACAAACCAATCACATCGCCCGGCCAAGCCTCTTCAATAATGTTTTTCTCTTGAGCCATGAATGTTGCCGGAGAACTGAACTTATAGTCTTTGTTAAGACGAACGTGATGAAAGAATTTATTCCGTTCGAATTTCCCTGAACAAACACGTAAGAAGGCAATTCGGTCGCGGTGACGAGGATCTATATTCGCATGAATTTTAAATACAAATCCACTGAATTTATTTTCGTCAGGTGCTATAATTCGCGTATCAGCTTCGCGACTTCTTGGCGCTGGTGCTAATCGAATAAACGTATCGAGTAATTCGCGTACACCAAAATTGTTGATTGCCGACCCAAAGAAAACGGGAGCAATATGTCCTTCACGAAAGCGAATGGGATCAAATGGATCATATACACCCTCAATCAATTCAATGTCCTGACGAAGTTGATCTGCATCCTTCTTCCCAACTATTTCTTCCAGTAATGGATCATTTAAACTTTGAATAGTGAGAATATCTTCTTCAATCTTGGTTTTATTCGCATTGAAGAGGTTTAGACTTCCGTCGAAAATATTGTAAACACCTTTAAACGTAGCACCAATACTGATAGGCCAACTCAAAGGACGAACTTTAATATTCAATTTAGCTTCCAGTTCATCTAATAGATCAAAAGGATTTTGTCCCTCTCGATCCATTTTATTGATAAACACAATCACAGGAGTATCGCGCATACGACACACATCCATGAGTTTTTGGGTTTGTTCCTCTACCCCTTTCACACAATCAACAACCAAAATAACGCTGTCTACAGCTGTTAATGTTCGGTAAGTATCTTCTGCGAAATCCTTGTGGCCGGGAGTATCCAGCAAGTTGATAAGCACATCTTTGTACTTGAAATTCATCACCGAAGTAGCCACCGAAATACCTCGTTGCTTCTCGATTTCCATGAAGTCGGAAGCTGCAGTATTCTTAATCTTATTCGATTTAACCGCGCCAGCTGTTTGAATAGCACCACCGAATAACAGTAATTTTTCGGTTAATGTAGTCTTCCCAGCATCGGGGTGAGAGATGATAGCAAATGTGCGGCGCTTGCCGATTTCTTCGGTAATTGTACTCATACGGGCGGCAAAAATAGCAAATCCTTGCGCCCTTATTTCATCTTTAATATTTTGATTTCAGTACGGCGGTTCAATTGGCGTCCTTCGGGTGAATCATTACTTGCAATTGGCTGACGGAATGATCGTCCATAAGAACCAATTCGTTTCGTTGCAATTCCATTTCTAACTAAGTATTCTTTCACTACAGCAGCGCGTTGATCACTCAGTTTTTGGTTATAATCCATCGTTCCTATATTATCTGTATGTCCTGATATTTCAATGGCCATAGATGGATAACGTTTAAGTGTTGAGAGCAACGTATTCAATGATTTATAAGAAGCCGGACGAAGAGTTGATTTGTTGAAATCGAAGAAAATATTGTTCAACACAATCTTTGCCCCTTTCTCAGCTTTTACCAATGGAATATCATGAACAACTTCGAGTTTATCCTTGGTTTCAGGAATATTAATTTGTGCCGTATAAGTCATGTAACCATCTAAATTCACCACCATTGTGTGTGTAGCACCATTGAATACTACACAATTGTATGAATCGGGTTTGTAATACATGATTATTGGTTGACCACCGTATTCATTTAACAGAATTTCTGCTTTTAGAGTTTGACCTGTTGAAGCATCATAAATTCGGCCTTTTAAAACTGACATTAGAGAACGATCGAGACGATTTAATTCGAACGATTGAATGATTTCGTTTCCTTTAGAACTAGCATCAAGCTTAAGATTTTGAGTTAATAGGGAATAGCCGCTTGCTTTTACTTGGATGGTATAATCCCGACCTGGAGGAAGAGCTAGTTTGTATTCTCCATTTTTATCGGTGAAGGAAGTTTTGACAACTTCCATAGTTGCCGCATCGAGGAATTCGACTTCACCTTTAACAGGAATTCGGGAAGATT
>JBIKOC010000132.1:0-5499 GCA_044358335.1 Flavobacteriales bacterium
GAATTGGTTGTTCGTGCAGCCGAAATTCTGGTTGTTGGCTTTTTACTTACTGCGGTTTTCTTGCTGGAACTTGTTTTCTTAGCTGCCATTTGCTGTTTTATTATGGGTCGGAAATGAAATCTATTGGCCGCTAAATTAAAGCAAACAAAGATTCAAGTAGTGAGTTTTTATTGAAACAAAACAATCCTCCCATAATCCTGTTTATTGACACTTCGAAAAACCTACTTTTGCAAGCGCAAAATCAAATCAACCTTCAACATGAGTAAAGACAGGTTTCAAGGCCACGATTACTACCAAATCGACGATCTACTTACCGATGAACAAAAGCTTATTCGCGATACTGTTCGTGCTTGGGTAAAAAAAGAGGTCACTCCAATTATTGAAGATCACGCTCAACGCGCTGTTTTTCCTAAACACCTTCTGAAAGGTCTCGGCGAAATCGGGGCTTTTGGACCTTACATCCCTGTTGAATACGGTGGTGGTGGAATGGATCAAATCACCTACGGTCTTATTATGCAAGAGATTGAACGTGGTGATAGCGGAATCCGTTCTACTGCTTCGGTTCAAAGCTCTTTGGTGATGTATCCAATTTACAAATACGGTTCTGAAGAACAACGCCACAAATACCTTCCCAAACTCGCCACGGGCGAAATGATGGGCTGCTTTGGTCTTACTGAACCTGATTCTGGCTCTGATCCGGGAAGCATGATCACCAACATCAAAGACATGGGCGACCATTATTTGCTCAATGGTGCTAAAATGTGGATTTCTAACGCTCCATTTGCTGATATCGCTGTAGTTTGGGCTAAAAACGATGCTGGAAAAATTCGCGGAATCATCGTTGAACGCGGAATGGAAGGTTTCACCACTCCTGAAACACACGATAAATGGTCACTTCGCGCTTCTGCAACAGGAGAACTCGTATTCGATAACGTTAAAGTTCCTAAAGAAAACCTCCTTCCTAACGTAGAAGGTTTGAAAGGACCACTGGGCTGCCTTAACTCTGCTCGTTATGGTATTGCTTGGGGCGTTATTGGCGTTGCAATGGATTGCTACGATTCTGCCTTACGTTACTCAAAAGAAAGAATCCAATTTGGCAAACCCATCGCAGGCTTCCAGCTTCAACAAAAGAAATTAGCCGAGATGATTACCGAAATCACTAAAGCTCAATTGCTTTGCTGGCGCCTAGGCGTTTTGCGTAACGAAGATCGCGCTACTGCTGCTCAAATCTCGATGGCAAAACGTAATAACGTGAATATGGCCTTAGAAATCGCTCGTGAAGCACGTCAAATGCATGGCGGAATGGGAATCACAGGTGAATATCCTATTATGCGTCACATGATGAACCTAGAATCGGTTGTGACCTACGAAGGAACTCACGATATCCATTTACTTATCACTGGCATGGACGTTACCGGCATCAATGCTTTTAAATAATAGTCTAGCATAAAACAACCTTGTTTTCTATTCTTAATGTATCTCAAAAACCCGGTTTTGCCGGGTTTTTTTATACCTGTACGCCAACCACTAAAATGTCATCTATCTGCATCCGATCGTTTCGGTAATTCACTAAAAAGGACTCTAAATAATCGCCTTGCACTCGGATATCATTTTTCGAAACAGATAGAATCAACTCTCTAAATCTTTTGCGAGTTAATTTCTTCTCTTGTACCTCACCCCCAAACTGATCTGCATATCCATCACTGAAAACATACAATTGATCTCCTGATTCGAGCTGTATCGTATGGTTGGTAAATGGACGCGGATTCTCATATAATCCAACAGGTTGCTTATCTGGCTTGTATTGCATCAGATTTCCCTCGCGGATAATCCACAGCGGATTGTTAGCTCCAGCCCACTCTAATTGCATCGTGACCAAATTCAACGCGCAAAGCGAAATGTCCATTCCATCCTCAATAGAGTCCTCGCTGGTAGAAAAATTCTCAATAACTAAATTCGCAACCTTGTCTAAAATAGCTGCCGGTCTCACCAAACCAAACTCCCTCACGGCACGATTCAAAGCATTATTACAAACCACCGAAACCATAGCCCCAGGAACGCCATGTCCAGTACAATCACATGCAGCAAATAAAACCCGCTCCCCAACTTTTTCTATCCAGTAAAAATCACCCGCAACAATGTCCTTGGGCATAAACAATATAAACGAGTTGGGAAGATTTTGTCGGATTGATCGAGAAGAAGGTAAAATAGCCGTTTGTATACGCTTAGCGTATTTAATAGAAGCTAAAATCTCCCTATTTTTAAATTCAACGATTTCCTTTTGTTGAACAACCTCTGTCGTTCGCTCGATAACTTGATGTTCCAACTTTTTCTTGTCACGAACCAAGTTCATCGTTCGCCACCTAAACATAACTAACAAGAAACTCGCCCCCAAAATCAAATACATGCCAAGTGACCACCAAGTGCGATACCAAGGCGCTCGAACAGTAAAAGCATATTCTAATGGCTTCGACCAAACTCCTTCAGGACTGCGCGATTTCAACAAAAACACATAATCACCTTCGGGAATATTTCCAAAAGTTGCACTCGATTTTTCACTTATTGGACTCCAATCTGAATCATAACCTTCGAGTTTATATTGGTATCGAACCAAGCTTGGTCTAGCTGTCTCAATCGCTCCAAATTCAATGGTAATATTGTTAAAATGATAAGGTAAACTGAGTTTTTTAGGAATTGGATAAAATGCAGAAATGTGCTCAAACTCAATTCCGCTGAATTTCTTCTTGAAATCTTGGCGTTCTGCATCTGTTAATACACGTCCAAAAACCAATACCTCTTCATTTCGATATGCCGGTACAATTAATGAATCGGGTTGTGAAGTTTCTTTTCTTAAGTCTTGCCAACAAATCCGCTCATTATTTACGCGAATGGCATGTAGTTCTAATAAACCAGACTTTCTTCTTGTAACTGGCTGGCGATAATCAAACCGCACTAGCCCCTCTGAAGTTCCTGCCCAAACAACTCCTCGTCGGTCAAAAAACATCGAATTCGGATAAAAATCTTCGACTGGAAAACCAGTGCGTTTATTAAAAATCTCTACTTCTGGCTTCCATCCTTTTTGTTGGAGTTCCTGATTCGTTAGACTATTAGTTGCCGAAATTCTCGATTCTGGCGTATTCAAACTATCCTGTTCCGAACGAAACAACCGAATGACACTGAATCCTTTATTTGTGCCCAGCCAAATACTACCATCCTGAGCCACTTTACTAGCCAAGATTACATCGTCGCCTAAGCCTTGTGCTACCGATATCGTCATAAATGACTTTCCATCAAAACGACTAACGCCACCGCCATCGCTGGCAAACCATAAATTTCCTGCATCGTCTTGGGTAATGTTCCAAATTACATTTCCTGGCAAGCCCTGGTCCATCGAATAATTCTGGAATTCTTTTCCAGTAAAACAACTAGCACCTCCACCATGTGTCGAAAACCAAATGTTTCCTTTCCGATCTTCCATGATGTTCCAAACTTCGTTACTAGGCAAACCCTGTTCAGTTGTATAGGTTAATATCGAATCTCCTACTATACAACTCACCCCTTGCTTAAAACTTCCAACCCAGATTCGCCCTTTACTGTCTTCAAATACACTTCGAATATTGTTTCCAGCAAGCCCTTGCCCTACAGTAAAACTAACTATCGTTTTTCCATCAAATCGACACGCACCAGCTCCACTAGTTGCAAACCAAACATTCCCCTTCGAATCATAAATCGATCCGCGCACAACTCCAAAACGATTTAACAAAGAGTTTGAAAATGAATGGATCTGTTCCCCATCAAACCGAATCAAACTTTGAGTCTGGTTAGTAAACCATAAATGCCCCGACTTATCTTCAGCCAAACTCACAACTTTTATATTTTCCTTTCCTTCATTGGTCATTAAATGCGAAATTGAATTTCCGCTATACTGTACTACTCCGCCTCCCCATGATCCAAACCATAAATTACCCGAATGATCTTCTGTAATACTGTAAATCTGATTGTTGGGCAAGCCATTTCCCGTAGTTAGATTTTTAAAGTTCTTTCTACCCGAAAGTGGCTCTACTGTTGGATCATAACAACTCACCCCACCGTTTTGTGTTCCAATCCAAATCATCCCTTTATCATCTTCGAACAAACACAAAACAGTATTATCGGCAAGACCATCTAATTGGGTAAATCGATCCATCCTTTTTCCATTGAACCGACAAAGTCCACTGTTAGTTCCAATCCAGATTTTTCCAGATTTGTCTTGAAGCATGCAAGTAACCGAGCTATCCACTAATCCTGAACGCACATTAAAAGCTAAAAATGGATTCGGATTATTTCCAGATGGGTCATACGCTTGGGCGCCTGACGATTTACTGCCAATCCAAACCATCCCGCGTCTGTCCTCATAAATACTTTGAATAAAATCAGAACGCGAATTTTTTTGAGTTTTAAATGATTCCAGCTTTGCCGAATATCCTTTTTCCACTGGTTTTAGCAAATTAACTCCGCCACCTTCTGTTCCAATCCAAATAACTCCATTTTTCCCAATAATTATTGCCCGAATATCACTGTTAGTAAGCCCTTGCAGAGTGCTGTAATTTCTAAATCGCAAGCCGTCATAGCACGAAATTCCTCCGCCGCGTGTTCCAAACCACATATTTCCATGCTTATCCTCTGCTATACAACGAACTATATTGTCGGCTAGACCTTGATTTGCCGTGTAATTCGCGAAACTATGTCCGTTGTAACAACTCACTCCTCCCCCGTTGGTTCCAAACCACAAATTCCCACGAGAATCACAGAATCCGCATATAACTGCATTAATTCCTAAACCATCCTCTGAACTGAATTTCTTAAGCGGAACTTCAAAATTAGCAGAGGCAGCAGCAGTCTCGATGCCTTCAGGATCAAATAAATTTCGCGATGAAAGAAGAGTCTGTTCGGGAGCTGGACAATTTTTCAGATTTACAATACGCGGCTTTCCAGCGAGAACTATTTGAACGGGTTTTGAACTGCTCTTTTCAGGCAAAATTGTTGACCCCTCCTGCTCTTCAACCGAAGAACAGGATACAAAAAAGCCCAGCAATAATGCAATTAGATTAATGCGCATGAAGCAATACAATTCAGTTCCTGATAACCTTGTTTGATTTTCGACTTCTGCAAATATACACGCCTCAACTGCAACCCTCGAATTTATTAGAAAAAGCAAGCATTTTTAATTTTTTGGGGGTCCTGCAGAAAAGCCATCCGCTATGCTACGGCTTTCATGCACCAGGCTTTCGCTTCGCCAAATAGGCTCTGCTCTATCCTTGGCCCAATGTTTTGTGTACCTTTGCAAAATCCACTTGATATTTTTCTACCCATGATTCTCTACGGAATAAAAAATTGCAACACCATGCAAAAAACCACTGATATGCTTGATAGCAAAGGGGTGGATTACACTTTCCACAACTACAAGAATCAGGGAATCACCGAAAATATCATCCGCAATTGGTTCAAAAAAGAATCCTG
>JBIKOC010000134.1:0-5470 GCA_044358335.1 Flavobacteriales bacterium
CCTGTTATGGCAAAATGTATGGAGCTCGGTTTAATTACCGATTGGTTTCTATTTGCAGATCATTGCCTAAGAATTGCACCACCCTTGACCATTTCGAATGAAGAAATCGATAAAGGCTGTTCAATCTTCTTGCAAGCAATTAAGGAAGTAACAGGAATTCCAGCTTAAGATTATTCCACTAAGCCACGACCAGCTTTTGATATCCGTTTGTCGCGTTTGAAATCGATTACAATCTTATCTAATATCCCGTTGATAAAGGTTTTACTTTGTGGGCTACTGTAATCTTTCGACATTTCGATGTACTCGTCAAGTGTCACCTTTACAGGAATAGATGTGAATTCGGTTAACTCACAAATAGCCATTTTCATGAGGATAATGTCCATTTTGGCAACACGATCAATTTCCCAGTTTTGAGTGCGTTTCGCTATTTCTTGCAAATAGTCCTCACTGTGTAAAATTGTTTTCCGAAATAACTCACTCGCAAATTTCCGGTCTTCTTCCGCTTCTTTATGAAGAGGTTGAAGTTTGAATTTCTCTGATGATACTTCAGGAATACTCTTCAATGTTTTAAATATTCCAGCTTGCATCAACTCGATATCATCCAACCAATAAATACTTCGATCTTCAAAATACTGAGATAACGACTCGGATGGGAAAATATAGAGCTCAAATAAATGCATGAGGATTTCCTTGTCATCCTCAAAGTTTACTTCATCTTTTTCAAGATATTTTCGGAATTCTTCATCATCCTTAAACGAATAATAAAGCTTCTTAACTAACTCTTGTTCACCATCCCAGGAGATTTTGAACTTCGTTGTCTTTTGACTTAACTCATCGTTTTCAGCAATTGCTAAAATGATGCGGTTTTGTACAAAATTCATCTTAGGATTCAAATCTTCCTGGGTAGGTAGTCGCTTTTGCGATCGTTCAAATAGAAAGCCTTCTGCAAAATGCTTTAATTCTGGAAGTAGCGCTAGATAATGAAGATAAACCTCATACACCTTATCGATGCTGTGAAATAACTCCTTCTCACCAACTACAACCTGATTATTATCCGATTGAAAGAACGCGTAAAGCGACTTCATTACTTTCTCACGGATATGCCTTCTATTGAGCATACAAGAATTTAAAATGATAATTTGATTCTGCCTATATCTTCCATCCTGCGTTCTGCGAGACGTTTAGCGGCATTGATTGTTGGGATATTCTCAGCTTTAGCTATTCTGAAAACATTTTGTGCCGCAGCATAAATATTCTCCGTTGCACTCATAGCCCGATCCCGATTGTATCCTTCTAATTCAATTGAAACATTAATCAATCCTCCAGCATTAATCAGAAAATCGGGGGCATATAAAATGCCTTTCTGAAGACATAAGCCTCCATGGATTGTCTCATCAGCTAACTGATTATTTGCAGCTCCAGCAATTACTGAACAACGCAAACGATTAAGTGAGTCATTATTCAATGTTGCTCCTAAGGCGCATGGAGCATAAATATCGATGTCTAAATCGAACATCGAAGCAGAATCAACTACTTGGACTTTATATTCGCTCGATACCGCTTTGAGATTGTCTTCATTGATGTCGTTCACATAAATGATTGCATTCTCTTTAGCTAAATATCCAACTAAGTGGTGACCTACTTTACCAATACCTTGTACAAGGATTTTTTTCCCTTCTAGACTATCATTGCCATAAGCTTCTTTAGCCGAAGATTTCATTCCAAGGTAAACACCATAAGCTGTTACGGGAGAAGGATCTCCACCACCACCTAAAAATTCAGGTAGCCCAGTTACGTGCTTTGTTTCCATGGCAATGTATTCCATGTCTTTCGTGCCAACTCCTACATCTTCGGCAGTAATGTAACGACCAGCTAAGCCATCTACAAACTTTCCAAATCGACGCATAAGAGCTTCTGATTTTTGAGTTTTGGCATCACCAATAATTACAGCTTTTCCACCACCTAGATTTAATCCGGTGATTGCTGCTTTGTAAGACATACCACGCGATAAACGCAATACATCCGTTAAAGCTTCTGCTTCGGAATTATACGCCCACATACGTGTCCCACCTAAAGCAGGGCCTAATTGTGTGTTGTGTATGGCAATGATGGCTTTTAAACCTGTTGTCTGATCATAAAAATGTACCACCTGTTCGTGACCTAGAGCCTGCATGCTTTCGATCACTGAGCTCTTTGCATCGGCCTTTACAGATGTGAGTTCCTGTGTATTGGGCATAAGAGTTGAATTTGGAAGAATTTGAATTGGGAAATATGCGGAAGAAATTTGGTACTTTTGTCTTCTAGAAGATTAGCCGCCTTTCCTTTGCGGGGCACAAAAGTAGCTGATTTTTCAAACCCCGCAACAGTAAGCCTCTAAGGGCATTCATGAAATCGTTAAAATTTCTTAATCCCTATTTCCGGAAATACCGAACTCGACTCATACTAGGTTGTTTGTTTGTTACTATTTCCAACATTTTCGCCATGTATCCTGCTGAGATACTTCGGAAGGGAATTGATTTGGTTCAAGATGGAGTTTCCATATATTTTCTTTTCGATCAGTTTGGTCTGCAAGAAAATTTAGGAAGTCAACTTTTTACCATGTTGCTGCTTCTTGGCCTTATCGTAATTGCAACTGCACTGCTCAAAGGGCTATTCATGTTTTTTATGCGTCAAACGATCATAGTTATGTCGCGTTTAATCGAGTATGACCTCAAAAACGACATCTTCATACATTATCAAAAACTCGATCTAGCCTTCTATAAACGGAATAAAACAGGCGACTTAATGGCTCGAATCAGCGAGGATGTTAGCCAAGTTAGAATGTATGTCGGGCCTGCAATCATGTATGCCATTAGTACGACAAGTCTTTTCTTTTTGGTATTAGTGCGCATGCTCACCATCGATGTAGAACTTACTTTGTATGTAATAGCTCCACTTCCAATTTTAGCTTTTACTATCTATTTGGTGAATAGCTTAATTATCCGCAAAAGTGAAGCTGTGCAAAAGCAACTTTCTTCCATTTCTTCATTTGTGCAAGAGAATTTCTCTGGAATACGAGTTCTGAAAGCATACAACCGTGAAATCTCATCTCGTTCAGCCTTTCAAGATCAAGCTCAGGAATACCGGAAAAGAAACATCGACCTAGTTAAAACGAATGCACTGTTCTTCCCTCTAATAATTTTATTAATTGGATTAAGCACGCTCATCACTTTATATGTAGGTGGACAAAAAGTTTTTTCGGGTGAAATCACAACAGGGATAATTGCAGAATTTATCATGTATGTGAATATGCTTACCTGGCCTGTTGCTTCAATTGGTTGGGTTACTGCAATCGTTCAACGTGCTGCTGCATCTCAAACAAGAATCAACGAATTTCTAAGTCAAGAGCCTGCCATCAAGAATGAGTCTTTTGTTGATTTGCCCATTCAAGGCGATATCGAATTTAAAAACGTTTCATTCACTTATCCCGAAAGCGGAATCAAAGCTCTCGACAATGTTAGTTTTACCTTAAAACATGGACGTTCGCTGGCTATTATTGGAAGAACAGGCTCTGGAAAATCATCTATTGCTTCTTTAATTAGTCGATTATATGATTGCGATTCGGGTGAAGTCTTAATCGATGACAAACCTATCCGCCAAGTAAATCTGGGCAACCTTAGAAGCTCTATCGGGTATGTGCCTCAGGAGGTTTTCTTATTCTCCGATACCATTGCCAATAATATTTCATTCGGACTGAAGAACCTTGACAATTTGGAGCAAACAAACGCTCAAATCGAACAAGCAGCAAAAGATGCGGTTATCTTCGAATCAATAATTGAATTCCCAGATCGTTTCGAAACCAAAGTAGGGGAGAGGGGACTTACTTTGTCGGGAGGACAAAAACAACGTATCTCTATTGCTCGAGCGATTATCCGAAGACCAGCAATTTTAATATTTGATGATTGCCTGAGTGCCGTTGATACCCAAACGGAAGAAAAAATATTGTCCAATCTCAAGCGTATCATGACTGGACATACAACTTGTATCATTGCTCACCGCATTTCAGCTGTTAAACATTGTGACGAAATTATTGTGTTAGACAATGGCCAAATTGCTGAACGAGGAAACCATCAGAAATTGATGGAGTTAAATGGTACTTATGCCGAAATGTATCAGAAACAATTGCTCGACGAAGAAATCAAAACACTTGATTAATTATTTTACTTTAATCCTTCTGGCTGCAATCCACGTTCAGGTTTTTTAGTCTGTTTCCCCTCATTTTTCCCCTCATTTCGAACATCTACATCCGAGTAAAACTTAAAACGCCCTTTTTCCCATTTAAAAGCGTCGAAAGTAAAGTCGGGCCCATAAAATTCATATTGCCCAGTTAAAGAAGACTGACTAGGAGCTAAATGATCAAATACAATCCAGTCATTTTTTTCTTGATACCGTAACGACATGGTACAACGTTCGGAATGTTCAAAAAATACGCGATGCCTGAGACGTTTTCCATCGTCAAATATGGGCGACCCAAATGAAACTGAATTGTCTGTACCTATCTGCAATACATCGATTAACTTCTTATTGCTAAATGCGGTATTTCCATCCCATCCTAACAAAATATAGTAAACTTTCTTCTTGTATTTTTTTTCAAGGATTGAATAGTAGATTGCACCAAACCATTGATTTTCAGACACACTTTTACTAGATGCTTTAGTTATTTCATTTGAGTAATCAGTCAATCGAATAACCTGATAGGAACTTTTTCTCGACCCTTTAATTTGAATTAACCCATAGAATTTATAAGTGCCATCATCAAAAGGCATATTCCAATTGAAAATTCTAAAACGCTGATCTGGAGAAGTGAGAACCGCTATACTTTTTATTCCTTCAAATGATTTTTCCCAAGAATCGGGCGAATGAAGAATGGAGTCGAGCAAATGGGAAACTTGCTCCTGAGACGCAAGACGTTTTGATTCATTTTGGTCATTTAACATCGAAAAGGCAATCTTTTCAAGCGAAACTAGAACAGAGTCCTGCGCTTGAAGATGTAAGCTCGATAAAATAACAACTAGTAGAAACAGGCTTTTCATGAACCTTTAAAACGAATACCAACTGTTAGCAGTATAGGTTCCGACTATTTTACCTTTTAGTGATTTTTCTATAAAAGGTGAGTTTGCTGATTTGCTTTTGATATTTTCCTTTTGATAAACCCAGTGTTGTTGAGGTTTATAGATGAAAAAATTAGCATCTGCTCCTTTAGAAATTGTTATTTCAGGTAAGCCAAGTAATCTTCTGGCTGAATTACCTAGTCGATCAATTAGCTGTTCAGTTTTAATTTCTGGAATAGCAGTTAATGTTGCAGAAAACAGTGTTTCTAAGCCAATAACTCCAAACTCGGCATAATCAAATTCAACATCCTTATGCTCAGTTGTTTCCGGGCGATGATCAGAGCATATAACATCGATCGTTCCATCAATAACACCAGCAA
>JBIKOC010000135.1:0-5467 GCA_044358335.1 Flavobacteriales bacterium
CCGAAAGTTTGAAAATCTTCACTTGAATATCTTGTTCACTGGTTGAATAAAACTCCACTGTAACGCCATCTATAAACGGATTGGGATACACGTTCACCACACTATCTTGTACAGCACGATCGAGTGCTAATTGAGAAAGAATGGCGTGAGCTTTCAAGAAATCAGGAATTCCAAATCCTTTTTTAGCATCGGGTGCATCGTACTGATCTGCACTTTGTTCGATGGCTTTGAAAACTTCCATGGCACTTGCTTCTGGATGAGCTTGCCATAAACAAGCCGACATTCCAGCTAGGATTGGAGAAGAGAAGGATGTTCCATTTGATTTGCCGGGTGTTCCACCTGATGTAATCACATAAGGCTGTTGTCCCATGGCAGTTACATTGGGTTTGATACGCCCATCGGGAGTTGGACCTTGGGAAGAGAAGGATGCATAGTTTCGATTCACATCAACCGCACCGATACTTAATACACTGTCGCCATCGGCCGGAAAGCCAATGTATTTCCATGGATCTGCGCCCGAATTACCTGCTGAATTCACGATAAGCATTCCCTTGCTAGCTGCGATATCCGCTCCGATGGTAATACGAGCTGATTTACCATCCAGTTGAAAATAGGTATGATTGGCAGTTGAATCATCAAACACGGTGTAGCCCAAAGATGAATTTATCACATCGGCACCCACACTATCGGCGAATTCAGCACCACGCACCCAATTATCTTCCTCGATTAGATTTTCGGAATCGGCATCTTCGGTTCTTAAAAGCCAGTACGATGCTTTAGGAGCTGTACCGACAAAAACACCTGGAATATTTCCAGCCATGGTAGATAAAACCGATAAGCCATGAGAGTTGTCTTCGAATACTGCTGTTCCACCTTGAACAAAATCGCGGGTTCCTAATAATCGTCCGGAAGAACGTAATGAATCAAAAAAAGCGATTTGATCTACACGATAGAAGCCTGCATCAAGCACAGCAATCTGAATCCCTTTTCCTTGAAAGCCCATTTGGTGTAATTTATCCCCATTGAGCATTTTGATTTGTTGATCCCCATTGCCATAAAACGCATCTGTACCTTGAGCTAGAAGCTGTTTTTTAGCTGCATCGGCTTCATATTGCTCTTGCATTTTCATGAGGTCGGCTATGAATTGATCGGCGGCCGTTTTTTGTTTAACGCGGGCTACTTTGTTCGTTCTCGCTACAAAAGGGAGAGCTTCAATTATAGGCAACAAGGTAGAATCAGTCAATTCAATCGTTACTGCATTAAACCACTTACTTTGATTTATCACACGTGCACCAATCGACTGAATTTGTGCCACATAAGTAGGATTCAAAGGGAGGTCATTTTCTTTGTAAACGATACCTTGTTTTGACCTGCGATCAATAGCACGAGTAGATAAAAAAGCTTCTGGATTGGAGAGTGAAAAGGGCGTTCCTACTTTGTCGGTTAATTGAACCCAATATTTTCGATTGAAAGTTCCGCTCGTTTGAGCAAAAGCAGAAAGATTAAGGGAAATTAGAAGAATTGCTACTAGCTGTTTCATCATTGCACACCAATTTCGATTGCTTTCATGGTAAACACTACTCCACTCTTAATGTTAGACGTAGGAACAACGTATTTTACGTCTACATATTTCTTGAAAACCATTCCCACATTAGCAGCAAAAACTTCTGTTGTACGAAGTTCAGAAACTAAATTTTCAGGATCGGTATTGACAACTGTGATAGTTGAATCGAAATCAAGTGTTCCAGTAGTAAAAGGCTTGTGAACTTCGGAGAAAGTTAGTGTTTGAGCTGTGAGAGAATTGAGTGCATTACCATTCCATTCGATTGATTCCCGAATAGGGAAAACCAGTTTGATTAAGCGAACATCTTCTTCCACTTTCTCAACCTGAGCATCTGTCTTCACACATTGCCAAACATCTTTCAAAAACCAACTTAATGTGTCGGCTGGTTTTTTCCAGCGCTCAATTCGAATAGCCGGACGTCCTGAATTATCAATGAATGTAGACTCGAAATATTCCTTTATCAGGAAGGAATTAGTATCAACCGTTTGATTAAAATCATCGTAAATGATGGAATCACATTGATAGATAATGTATGAACCTACTTTATCGCTGAAGTAGTTGCGGTATTCAGGATCGGGTGCGATAACCGAATCTTTTTTACACGAAGAAATCAATAAACTTAAACAGGCAAGGCTAAATAAGATGTAGCGTTTATTCATCGTTATTATTTTTTAATGAAACCTCCTCCAACAAGGTCATTTCCCTCATAAAACACAGCCGATTGTCCCGGAGCAACTCCTGAAACAGCTTCCAAAAAATCTACTTGTAAAAGACCATCTGGACGCATATTAAGAATGCTAGAAGTTCCTTCGTGCTTATATCGAATTTTAGTAAGTGCTTGAAAATCTTCGGGAAGCTCGGCATATTTCATCAGATTTGTATCCCTCACATTCATGGTATGCTTCACCAATTCTTCTTTCTCACCTAATATGACGGTGTTTGTTTCCGGATTGATATCGAGCACAAATACTGGTTTCCCTAAAGCGATTTCCAAGCCTTTGCGTTGTCCAACCGTATAAAATGGATAGCCGCGATGTTTACCAACCACAGTTCCGTCCGATAAAACAAAATCACCACCATCAACTTGCTCTTCTAATCCCGGAACTTGTCGTTTCAGAAAACCACGGTAGTCGTTATCGGGCACGAAGCAAATCTCGTAGCTCTCGCTTTTGTTCGCTAGATCAACAAATCCGCTATCAGCAGCCATTTGCCGTATTTCACTTTTACGAAATCCACCTAAAGGAAAACGAGTACGGGCAAGACTTTCCTGACTCAAACCCCATAAAACATAAGATTGGTCTTTATTCAAATCTAAACCTCGCGAGATTACATAACGACCATTATCCTGCAAACGATGTTGAGCATAATGTCCCGTAGCAATAAACTCGCAATCGAGCATATCGGCACGCTTGAGAAGTGCTTCCCACTTTATGTGCGTATTACATAAAACACATGGATTGGGTGTTCGCCCAGCTATGTATTCATCGACAAAATTATTGATGATGTAATTCCCAAATTCACCGCGTATGTCGAGGATAAAATGAGGGAAACCAAAACGAACAGCAAGACTTCTTGCATCGTTGATCGAATCGAGACTGCAACATCCAGTTTCTTTTTTAGATCCACCCGAACTGGCATAATCCCATGTTTTCATGGTGATACCAATTACTTCATATCCTTCTTCGTGTAACATCATGGCTGCGACAGAACTGTCAACCCCACCACTCATCGCCACCAGTATTTTTCCGTGCCTGCTCATTGTCCTGGTAATATTTCGCTCTCGTCTTTGTCGAGCTTTTCGAATTTTTGAATGTTCGGTTTATCCGAAACACCATCTTTAAACAGTTCAGTATCTTTTATGTTCCCGTTTTCATCCCCATGATACCAGGTTCCTTGTCGCAAATCATTGATGTAATTACCGCTCAACTTCATCTTTCCATTAGCATGGTAATAGATCATTTTGCCATGGAGTTTTCCGTCTTTGTAAGAAGCGGTCATGCGTTTGGTTGAATCCTCAAAAAATTGAATCCAAGGACCTTGTTTGATATCATTTATGAATGTAAATTCTTCCGAAACAGGACCTTCGGGATAGTACACGTACCAAGTTCCGGTCCTCATTCCTTTGTTGTACGTTTCGCGAGATAAAACCTGTTTTTGTTCGTTGTAAAAGGTCCAAATGGAATCTTTTTTCTGGTCTATATAATTCCCATCGGATATCATATTTCCCTTGGCATCAAAGCCTTTTGCGTGGGAACGACGTCCTTTATCAGAATAAAAACAGACCATTTTTAGTTCGCCTGTTTCTTGGTAGTATCGAAAAACACCCGTTGGATAATCATCCTTGAAATTCCCTTCGTAACGAGGAGTTCCATCGGGATAGTTTTTGCGCCAAAATCCCTGTTTTTTGCCCTTAGAATCGGTTTTATTCAAGGCTGACTGACTAAATGCAGAACCAGTCAACACAAGCAAGAAAAAAAATAAAGACAGGGATTTAATTGATTTCATTTGGAGGACAAAAATAGGGAATATTTTAAGCAGAATGGTTTAGGGTTTCGGAAGTAGTAGTTCAAAAACACGCGTATTTCCAACACCATCGAGCGCTTCAATACGAAAAGGATGTTCTCCTTCGCTGAGTTCATCTGGGAATTTATATGTCCATTCTCCATCACTTAAACCGGGTTCGAGTAAAATCCAATTTCCATCCAGATACGCTTGCATGGAGCTGATTCCAGAGAGCTTATCCGAAATCTGAACCCGAATGCGCCCACTAGCTGTTTGTTTCAACGGAATTTTCTTCCTTTTCTTGCGAATGACGGTTGGAACTAATTTAATGCTGGGTGAAACAGTATCGGCAACAACCTGAAAATCGCCAAACTCAAATGTTTCAGCCTCGAGCCATTCCTCTGCCCTATTCGTTTTTAAGCCACGATAGCTAGTTCCGTTTTTTTGCGCAACAACTAATTTAGCTTGAAGGCTATCCGGTACATTGGAAGGCTTGAAACGCATTCTTACAGCTTGATTTACAGGAATATACTTGCTCCCTAATTCAACCCATGAGGAAAAAGAGGAAGGATGAGAAATGAGTTTTATTCTAGCGGTATCAAACAACGTTTCTTCTTGGAATTCTGCTTGAAAATCGGGTAGGCTGATGGTTTGAGCTAAACCGGGTAGAACAGAAATATAAGCCGATGTAGTTTGAACAGGAATTATCTCCCAATCAGGTTGCTTTCCTCTCACACGAATAGAAAAACGAGTTTGGTTAGTATTCAAATCACTCAGAATATAGGTAATTGTGTAAATGCTATCCTTTGAAAAATAATAGTATCCTCGATCGAGCTGTTTCTTATAAATCCCAATCATTGGGTTAGCTGGCACCACGCATCGTTGAATTTTTTTACGTGTTTTCAAGCGTTCCGGATAATCCTGATAGGCATTCACGCTGCGGGTTTCATCGAATGAAAATTCATCAAACCGAGCTTGAAAAACTTCTGTGGAATCGACCAACAATTGAATTTTATATATCCCGGTTTTACTTCGAAGTTTACCTATCACATCCCCTCCTTGAAATCCAAATCCAACCCAGCCGGAAACAATAGGCATTTTTGTTTTGGGTGAAATTCCTTTTTTCTTAGTCTTCTTATTTATAACCAGAGGTAGGTTCAGATTAGTTTTCAGGTTATTCACACGACCATAATCATCCATTGGGAAGATTGATACCGCATTGATTTCAGGAGCAAAATCATCCTTTTCGGCATATCCAAACAAAAGTGGATTGAGGACATTTTCGAATCCTTGATCACGAATCTCAAAATGCAGGTGATGAGCAGTAGAAGAGCCTGAATTTCCACTCCAACCAATAAATTGTTGTCGTGTTATTGGGAAATCGAGCGGATCGGGCAAAAC
>JBIKOC010000136.1:0-5443 GCA_044358335.1 Flavobacteriales bacterium
AAACTGTCTTCAATTCTCTTACTTTGCAAGTCGAAATCGGGCATTCATGAGTAAGCAGTTTTCATTCGTTTGGGTGTTGGTGATATTGTTGTTGGTTTCTTGTAAGAAAGATCCGGTCGACAAGGAAGCGCCAATTATAAGTTCGTTTAGTTTACCCTCAGATAGTAGTGTTATTAGCAATAATGTATTTACTATTGAAGCAACGCTGAACGATAATGAGGAATTGACTCAATGTAAAGTGATAATCAAACCAACATCGGGGGCTTTTTATACTAGCGATACCTTAGCATTGCCCTACTGGAATTTTTCTCGTGTGTATGACGTTGATGGTTCAATTACCAACATTACTGAAACCATTTCTATTCCAGATACCATTGCCAGTGCTTGGTATAACATCCTTTTAAGTACGGTTGATGCTTCTGGAAACTTAAGTCGAACCGATACGAATGTGGTTTTTATACGCAATACTGCAGATTCTATCCCGCCAATCTTAACGCTCCAATGGCCAGCCGATTTGCAGTTTATTAGTAAAACGGGTTCCTTGCATATTACATCTGATGCAAGTGATAATCAGGAGCTTTCGACAGTAGTTTGGAGAATATTCGAAGGCTCAACACAAGTGCATTCCGAAACCAAGTATTTGAGTACCAATCCCGAATCTTTTGAATTCGATTTTTCCTTGTCGGGATTGACTAATGGACTCTATACCTTCGAACTAACTCTCTACGACCGAATGCTGAATTCGTCGCAACAGCAGCGAAATTTTGTGGTGATTGATTAAATTTTAGAAGAGTGGTTCTTTCGAACGAATATCTCGGCTAAGAGCGGCAACTTCATCACCTTTGTTGCCATGAATTCCACCACAACGATCGAGTGCTTGCTGGAGAGTATTTACTGTAAGCACTCCAAATATTACCGGTACATCTTGAGTCGAACACAAAGTAGCTAAGCCGTTTGTAACACCTTGACAGATGTATTCAAAATGAGGAGTGTCGCCTTTGATAACGGTACCAATGCAAATTACAGCATCGGTTTGACTGTGTGCAACGGCTAAACGAGCGGCGCTGATTAATTCCCAACTTCCGGGTACAGGAAAAACTCGAATGTTTTGTTGAGGAATACCGTTAAGAAGTAATGTTTCGACGCATCCTTTTTCGAGTTCGCCAGTTACTTCTTTATTCCACTGAGCTACAAGAACGGTAAAACGAAAATGGTCAATATTCGGGATATTGACCATTTTACGAGAAGATAGATTCTGATGTGCAGAAGACATTACTTTCCGCCGTTTTCTTTGATTCCTTCTAAACGAGCCATGTACTTTTCAGCTTCACGACCTTCGGTAGATTGGTAGTATTCTTTGTGAACTTTGGTATAAATCTCCAAAGCTTTATCATAGTTCTTCAAATCTTCGTAAGCGTAACCAGCTTTCATTAAGAACATTGGTGAGCTAAAGCCATTTTCGTTTTTACCTGCAGCTTTCACATACTGATCGATAGCTTCTTGTGTCTTTCCTAATTCCATCAAAGCATCACCTTTAGCGCCCATAGCCATGGCAGAAGTCATCATGTCTTCCCCATCATACGCATCAAATTGATCTATCGCTTCTTGGAACTTACCTGTTTGTAAGTAACAAACACCAGAATAATAATGAGCTAGGTTGCTAGATTTTGTTCCGCTATAATTTTCCATGATAGCTATGAAACCTTCTACTTCACCTTTTCCATTCAAGGCGAGGTTAAACGAATCTTTCTCAAAATAGTATTCTGCCTTAAACATTGCATTTTGAGCTTCAGCTTCCTTAGGCTTAATAATGAACTGTTTATATGCGAGCACTCCGCCAACCACCACAATAATGGCGGCTAATCCCATCAGAAGTTTCTTCTGGTTGCGTTCAATAAACATCTCTGTATTCGAAAGCGAAGACTCAATGTCTTGTAAAGTATCGTGCTTAGGTGTGGTCTTATCGGCCATGTTCTTTGTCAAAAAATGAGGCGCAAAAATAAGGTTTTTTTGTTACCAACAACCACAGAATTTCTTCTAAGTCTTGTTCAAACGTTTCGCCCGCTGTTCGTGTATTTCTTGTGCAAATCTCCTTCGTTTTTACCTAATACTTTTCTTTTCTGCTCCATTCGTGCGTGTATCTTTGTCGCTCCATGCAGCTATGTGAACTCCATTTGGTCAATTTCCGCAATTATCCCGAAGCCGATTTGGCATTTGGACAATCAATCGTGGTTTTTACCGGAAACAATGGCTCTGGAAAGACCAATTTGCTCGATGCCATCCATTATCTCGCATTTTGCAAAAGCTTCCTCAATCCAATCGATTCTCAAAACATCCGCAACGAAGAACCTTTTTTTGTGGTGCAAGGTTCGTTTCAGAATGAAGAAGCGACAGATGCAGTTTATTGTGGCATCAAACGCGGACAAAAAAAGCAGTTCAAACGTAACAGTAAAGAATACGAGCGTCTATCGGAGCATATCGGATTATTTCCTCTAGTGGTGATATCGCCTTTTGATATTGCCCTCATCACTGAAGGTAGCGAAGAACGTCGTCGCTTTATGGATAGTGTGATTTCGCAGTACGACAAGCCTTATCTCGAACATTTAATTCGTTACGGAAAAATCCTTCAGCAACGCAACGCCTATCTCCGCCAGGGAAATAGTCAGGCCGACATGCTCGAAATTTGGGATGAGCAACTGGCACACTATGCTCGTCCGGTTTTTGAAGCTCGCAAGTTATTTTTGGCTCGTATCAAGCCTTTGTTTCAAGAAGTTTATTCCTTTATAAGTAATAGTACCGAAACGGTTGAGTTGACATACGAGAGCAAGTTGTTCGATGCCGATCCGTATCAGCTATTGCAACAAACACGCGAGAAAGATCAAATTTTACAATACACCACGGCAGGTATTCACAAGGATGATTTGGGAATGCTCATCAATGGTTTTCCGCTACGTAAATATGCTAGTCAGGGCCAACAGAAATCTTTTCTCATTGCTTTAAAACTGGCACAATTTGATGTATTGAGCGAAGTGAAACAAATGAAGCCCTTGTTGTTGCTCGATGATATTTTCGAAAAGTTAGATCAGGATCGCATCACGGCATTGATGACCTTGGTGAGTCAGCAGCATTTCGGACAAATTTTCATCACCGATTCACATCCCGAGAGAATTGCCGAAATCCTTCGTGGAATTCAAGCTACCTTTGATCACTTTACCGTTCATCAGGGAACGGTGCAGCCCGCATGAAACGTAAAAGCAACGATTCTACCGTTACCGAGCTTATCGACTTATGGCTCAAGCAGTATGGCCTCAATGGCAAGTATCGGGAATTTCGTATGTTGCAATCTTGGAGCGAACTCATGGGGCCAATGATCGCTAATCGTACCGATGATATTCGCATTTATGAGGGGACATTATACATCCAACTTTCATCCGCCACTTTACGAAACGAATTAAGCTTTGCTAAATCCAAAATCATTCAATCGCTAAATGAAAAGGCAGGCGAAGATTTAATTAAGGATATTGTGTTTCGTTGATTTTGGCCTGTCCTTCGTCTGTTTCGTAAACTCCACATACTCAGGTCGCGCTTTCGGCTATTAGTCCTCCTGTTCGCTTCCGCTTCCGCTTCGGCGCCCACTGCGGGCTATCCGCCTCAATCGCTCAGGCAGCAACAATAAACTAATGCGATTCACTTAATTATCCTTCCAACCGGATATATCAAATACGTTTTATCAGCATAAGGTGATTGCTCATAAAACCAGCGTAATTGAGCTTGTTGGTCTTTTGCGAAAACTGCATCACTCGACTTTTTGCTCTCAAAGGCCGACATAAGTGTTGGATTTTTCCTGAGTTGATCGGCTGCATATGGCTCCAACACGTATGTTTCGAAATATTCGGTTCGCTCTAAACATTCTGGAAAAAAGCCCCATTGGAAATACGAATCGGTAAACTCTGGTTCGAGTAATAAAACAGCTAAATCGCCCAATGCCTGATTGGTAGGTACTAGCACCGAACCTTTAGGAAACAGAACTTGCATCGATTCTTCTTTTACATCAGCCTTCAAGCGGCATCGTCCCTGATTGGGAAGTTTACCTTGAATTTGCGGATTGCTCAAACGGTACATGCTAAGCTGAATGCTTGTGTCGGATTGAGTGGTTTGAATTTCTACACCATGCTGCTTCAATCGAGCAATGACATCTTCGAATTGAACCGGAATAATATAATACGACGGTCGAGTTACCTGCGAAGTTGCTAAATTGTTTTTTCGAACCTGAATGTGCTGACTTTCTGCTTTTCCCAACCATTCCACGTATTCGGCTCCTGTTACTTCCGACTTAACTTTCTTTGACGCAATTCCTGTAAATTTCATCGAATCACTAGCTGTTTTTGAGAAATCCCATGTCATTGGTAATGTTTCGGGTTTCCGTTTTTGATCAGTTGTGATGGCCGTTTTTAATGAAGCTCCTTCTAAGTTTAAAACGCGCAGTGTTTCAAACAACAACACATACGTTCCCAATACCCGCTGGCGAAATGGTTTTAAGGAATGATTTTCAACCAAAATGCTTGGTAAATGACGCGCATCACCATAACCATGCGAATAGCGAGGTGAAAACGTGTATTCGTTGTTTCCATCTTTAAAATCCTCATCATTCACAGCAAACAAAAGTGGTCCGGGACTGTGGTTATTGCTCGATAAAGCAACATCAACTTGAGTACGAAATTTCGTTTTTAACCAGGTTGAAATAGCGGGTGAATACGCATGTTCTCCTTGGAATCCATAAGTGATATCGTATTGATAATCGGCACCATCCGTCACATGAATATCCATATACAAAACCGGATTTTCTCGATTAATAACAGCTAGCACCGACTGAATTTCTTTCGTATCGAGTTTGGTATAATCGCGGTTGAGGTTTTGGTTGAGTGAATTACTTCTCCAGCCCATAACTGTTGGTCCACGCTGATTTATCCGATTGAATTCGGATGCTCGCTCATGTCCATCTACATTCAAAATTGGAATGAATAATACATTCACGTTTTGTAGCAATTGTGGTTCTATTTCAAGCACATCTCGGAAGAATAACATGCCCGCATCTTTACCATCAATTTCTCCTGCATGTATCCCAGCTTGAAACAGAAAAGTTGGTTTATCCTTCCCAGCACGACGAATGGAGTACATCCAGATATCTCTGTTTTGGGCTGATTTACCAATGCTTTCCTGCTTAATATCAGGATAATTTTTCTGCAGTTTTTCAAACCAATCTCCTAATTCTTGCCGAGTAGCCGAATTCAATCCTGCACTAAGTTCAAATGGTGTAACCAAAGGGTCTTTGTTCGAACGCAAGATCCGCTCACTTTTTCCTTTCCAGGCAAGGGTAGGAGGTAAGTATGATTGAGACGAAACACATTGTGTTAGTAGTATCGAGGCAAGCAGGCAATATTTT
>JBIKOC010000137.1:0-5377 GCA_044358335.1 Flavobacteriales bacterium
AGCAATTGCTCATAGCGAATGCCTTCGAGTTCAGCTCCGCTAAACTCTCCTACAATTTTGAAAGGAATGGCTTTGTCACCAGCATTATAAGATGACAATTCCAATTCAGCATTTTTCTCTGGGAAATAGCGTCCAACAAGATCTTTAGCAAGAATTACTGTACATGGAGTATGAACATATGGATTGAATGTCTCAACAGCCACATAGCGGATGTTCTTCCCAACACTTAAAGCAGTATTGGAAGGAAGTGTCCAAGGTGTGGTCGTCCAAGCCATGATGCTCAAGTTATCGAGATTGATTCCGGCAAAAAGCGCTTTTGCTTTTTCATCGGCCTTCACCTTAAATTGAGCGACAATCGTGGTGTCTTTTACGTCTTTGTATGTTCCGGGCATGTTCAATTCATGCGAACTCAATCCGGTTCCTGCAGCAGGTGAATAAGGCTGAATGGTGTATCCTTTATACAAAAGCCCTTTTTCGTGCAATTGTCCTAAAAGCCACCAAACGCTTTCGATGTATTTGTTTTCGTAGGTGATGTAGGGATTTTCCATATCCACCCAATAGCCCATTCGACGTGTGAGGTCGTTCCAGATACCGGTGAATTTCATCACATCTTCGCGGCAAGCTTGGTTGTATTCTTCTATGCTGATTGTTTTGCCAATCGCTTCTTTGGTAATACCTAAAGCCTTCTCAACGCCAAGTTCAACAGGTAGTCCGTGGGTATCCCAGCCAGCTTTACGCTTTACTTGAAAACCTTGTAAAGTCTTATAGCGACAGAACAAATCTTTAATCGTTCGCGCCATCACATGGTGAATCCCTGGAAGACCATTAGCAGAAGGAGGTCCTTCATAAAAGGTAAATGAGGGCTTTCCTTCTCGGGTAGAAACGGAAGCTTCGAAGACTTGATGTTGCTCCCACCAGTCCAATACTTCATCAGCAATGGCAGGTAGATTCAGGTTTTTTTGTTCGGGGTAATGCATATTCAGGATCCTGAGCGGATTAGGGGCGCAAAGATAGAAAAACGGGGCGTTCAGATGGGTTAATATATAGCAGTCAATGTTAGGAATCTCAGATAAATTTCCTGAAAGGATAATCTCATTTCATTCCTTACACCTGCACAATGCGAAATAACCCTAAGCCGTTTGTTATCAACAATTCTCAGTAATGATAAGCTTTTCAACCGTGTATTCTTTCTGTAAGGTTGTGCCATTTATTGGCCTTTCGGGCGGTTTTAAGCATCTACCTTTGTCGACGAATTATATCAAAACCCGAAAATTCTATGAAACGTTTTCTGTATGTAGCTGCTGTAGTGCTCGCTCTGGCTGGTTGTCAGGGAGGTGAAGAGCCAAATCCCGAAATGGAAGCTTTGAAAGCCGAAAAAGCTGCTCTTGCAAAAGAAGCTGCTACCAAAGATTCTACTATCAATTCCTTTATGGAATCACTTAATGAGATTGAGGACAATCTTTCTCAAGTGAAACAAAAACAAGGTGCGATTAAATCTTCTGCTACAGAAGGTGGTGCTGAGCTTCAAGGATCTGCTAAAGACAGAATCAACGAAGACATTAATTTCATCAACGAATTGATGGAAGAGAACAAGAACAAAATCTCCTCTCTTCAATCTCGTTTGAAAAAATCGAATCTTAAAATTGCTGAGTTCGAGAAAATGATTGCCCGTATGACGGAGCAATTAGCTGAGAAGGACAAAGAAATCGGCACGTTGAAGGAGCAATTAGCTGCTATGAACATCCAAATCAATGAGATGAACACGGCTATTACCGGACTTCAAACCGAAAGTGCTAGCAAAACTCAAACAATCGAGCAACAAACAACTAAAATCAATACAGCTTATTACACTGTAGGGACTTACAAAGAGTTGCGCGATAATAAAGTGCTAAACAAAGAAGGTGGTTTCCTTGGTTTGGGTAAAAAGAAATTGTTGAAATCGGATTTCAATCAGGACTACTTTACTCAAGTAGATATCTCGAAAATCAAATCCGTACCAGTTAACGGTAAGAATGCGAAGATTGTAACAAACCACCCAACCAGTTCTTACAAATTGGAAATGGATGGCAAGAAAATGGTGAAAAGCTTAACGATTACCAACTCTGAAACGTTCTGGCGTTCTTCTAAATATTTGGTAATCACAATCGATAAATAATATCGAATTTTTGATTGCTTGGTTTTTAAAACGGGCTGTTCTGATGGAGCAGCCCGTTTTTTTTTCTCATTCTTTAATGAATTTACTAACGCGAGTATTTTCGTTTTGGAATTTTACCTGAACTAGATAATTACCCGCAGGTAGCGATTTTACAGAGAAATCAAGTTTGTTCGCAATCATCACCACGTTTCCTAAAGCATCAAATACGCGAATAAACTCTAAAACTTGATTCCCATTAGATAGAATTTGAAGCTTATCGTTAGTTGGATTTGGATAAATCAACAGCGAGTTGTTTGAGGAAATGGTGTTAAATCCAGGAGCAATTTGCACCGATAAAATACGTGTTCCATAAGCTGCTATATCCACGCCGGGCTCATAATTGGTAATATTTCCATCAGCTCCAAGCATTACGCTTGCAAGTTGATCTTCAGGATGAAGCAAATCGATTACAGCATAATTCCCTTCGGGCAAATTGGTCGTGCCTAGTGCAAAAGCAGCATTTGATATAGCATTTCCAGTGAAATTATGGATGACCAATAAAAGCTCATCGTTGGTGTATCGCGCATAACCAATTAATTCTGTATTCACATCAGCCATTACCTTGTATGCACCTTTTCGTAAGGCTGTTTGCTCTTTCCTTACAGCAATAAATTGCTGGTAAGTATGCCAAAGTGAGGCACTGTCTTGTTGTTGAGCTGCAACATTTATCAAATTATAATTGCTTGCTAAGGATTGCCAGGGTGTTCCCCATGAAAACCCTGCATTACCAAGCCCACTCCATTGCATCGGTTTACGCTTGGTTTCGTCGTTTCCAGTTCCCGTCATACCTATTTCTTCTCCATAATAGATAAATGGTGTTCCTGGCAAAGTGAGGTAAACAGCAGCGGCCAGCTTAGCTTTATCGGTGTTTTGTCCTAATTGATCAAACGATCGGTTGATGTCGTGATTTGTTAAAAATGTTCCATACCGACACTCAGGAAACGAGTTGTTTACGGTATTCATCATGTTTTGAAATGTGTTCGGACTGTTAGCCAACACACTACTTATAATCGATTCTGCCAAGTCAAATTCGAAACACATATCCAAGCGACCATCTTGAACATAAGGAACTCCAACTGCTGTAGGTGACCAAATTTCTCCAACTGTCATTACTTCGGGATAAACGCTTTTAAAATTTGAACTCCAATCTTCGATATAAGCAAAGGTTTCGGGTGTTCCGGATAGTTGCGTTCCATCTTCCACCAAATATTGAATGGCATCTAAGCGAAATCCGTCCACATGCATGCTATCTGTCCAGAAGCGTGTAATCGATTTCATTTCGGTTTGTACCGATGTATTTCGGTAATTCAAATCGGGCATTTCATTCCAAAAAATGCCATAATTCCATTTCCCGTTTCTAGGATGCCAAACGGTTTGTCCCCAAGGACCAGTGAATCCCGGATTGCTGTCTTCCCAAATGTAATAATCACGAAATGGGCTATTAACCGAGCCTAAAGCTGATTGAAACCAAGGATGAGAACTCGAGGAATGGTTCATCACCAAGTCGATAATGACTTTAATGCCACGCGAATGAGCGCTGTCTATTAGGTTTTTGAATGCTTGACGGTTCCCATAATCGCTTTCAATGCCATAGTAATCTGTTACATCGTACCCATGATAACTCGGCGAAGGCATGATGGGCATCAACCACAAAGCAGTAACTCCTAAATCGGTTTTGGTGGAAGGATTTCCATCGTTGAGGTAATCGAGTTTTTCGATTAATCCGTTGATGTCGCCTTTGCCATCTCCGTTGCTATCGTAGAAACTGCGCACGAAAACTTCGTAGAAAACAGCATCTTTCCACCAATTGGCTTGAGAACTAGAAATCTGTGGAAAAAGGAAAACAAACCCTAAAAACAAGCGAAGGAATAATCTGTGTGTTATCATCACACAAAGCTACAAACGATATTGGCTTGGTAGGAAAAATAAAACCGGCTGTGACTTGTTGCAAAGACAGCCGGTTTTTGGTTGAATAAAAAGATGGTTTGAGATGAGATTCCTGACCAAAGTCCTCTCAAATCAAATGACGATGAAACTAAGAACAGGGTTGTATGGAGAAAAAAATATTTTTAGTGATTCGGAATGTTTAGGTAATAACGAACGGAAAGCGTTCCAGCAATATTCCCAGTATGTGTTCGATTAAACCACGATGGTATATTTTCGTAACCTTTGAAAATATTCGTTAATCCACCCGTTAGTCTTAGTCCTGCACCAAGAGATAATTGACGCGTTAAAAACACTTCCTTCTCCATACCTGCGACCAAGGAAATATTCATCTTTCTGTATCCCGATGGGCTGACCAATGTTTGCCCGATGGCTAATTTGCTTTCCGACAAATAACAGAGCGATACGCCACCTAACCAATGAGTTCTGAGCGCAAGTCCAAACAGATTTTTTGCGGATGGATTTTGATAATCATACAATAAGGTAACACCCGAATAATTCAGATGGAGATTTTTTCGAACTAGTTGTCCATTTTCATATTGAACAAAATGCTGACCTTCTATTTTCGAAAGGATCAATTCGGCTCGAATGCGTTGATTGGGAAGGAATTCTTTGGAAGCAACTAAGGAATGAGTGGAAGAAAAGTGAGGCAAAATCGAGTTCATTGATTCTTTCCGCATCGCATCAACTAAATCATGATTAAAAACCCAATTGTTGTTGATTTCGGAAGCCACACCAAAGAACCATGTTGACCCGGAATTATTCATTTTCGGAATGATTAATTCCGGTAATTGTTGAGTGGTAGCTGTTAATTCGGAGTTTATTGTGGAAGGCAAGAAGCCTGTGAATGGACGTTTTAATAAATTTATTCCAGAGGATTTGGTCAGGAATGTCTGTGATTGTGAAAGTTGGTTGTCTATTGGTTTAATGGCTTCTTCTTCAAATAAAATACTGCTCGTTATATTTTCTTGAATTCTGGAAACTGTCTGATTCGATTGTGAATTTGTTGTATTTGATTCGACTGTGCTGGAAGAATTAGCTGTTTCTAAAGCAATCGGTTTCGAATTACTAAATTGATTTATAAGAGCAGCTTGTTTTTTATTTGAAAGGGAGTTGTTCGTTTCCTTATTAAGATTTTCCGCTTTAACAAAAACTGAATTTTCTGTATTAGACTGTTCTATTTGTTTTGAAACAGAGTATTGATTTTGGGTATAAGTCTGTTTGGCAATTGGATTTGGA
>JBIKOC010000138.1:0-5372 GCA_044358335.1 Flavobacteriales bacterium
ACTGTATGATTTAATACCTCAGAAAGGAAGCTTACTTAACAGTAAAATCAAGTAATTTATCACCTTCCATAAATCCCTGAAGGTTATCTCCAATCTTAACTGGACCAACGCCAGCAGGAGTACCAGTGTATATTAAATCACCCGTTTTTAGCGTGATGTATTGGGAAACATAGGCGATGATTTGATCAATATTAAAGATCATATCATGTGTAGTTCCTATTTGTCGAGTCTCTCCATTTATTTTAAGTTCAAAGTGAACATTTGACAAATCGGGAAACTTTGATTTAGGAAGAAAGTTGCCGATTGGAGCAGAACCATCAAAGGCTTTAGCAATTTCCCAGGGTAATCCTTTTGATTTACATTCTTGTTGAAGATCACGAGCGGTAAAGTCGATACCTAAACCAATTTCCTCATAATAAGAAGAGGCAAACTGCTCAGATATGTGCTTTCCGGCTTTGCAAATTTTCACCACAACTTCCAATTCGTGATGAATATCAGAAGAGAAATCAGGCAGGTAGAAATCGGCATTGTCTTTTAAAAGAGCCGTATCGGGCTTAAGAAAGAAAACGGGTGACGTTGGAACTGGATTATTAAGTTCTTTGGCGTGATCGGCATAGTTGCGACCGATGCAAATAACTTTCATACGTGATTAGGTATTGAATTTCTTAGCCAAACCGCGCATTTTGATTTTCTCCAATGCACGTTTAGTAGACAAGGCAAAATCACCATTCATCATCCAATCGTAATAGCTAGGTTCTTTTGCGAAGACATCTTCCACCCTCTTGCCTTTGTGTTTTCCAAAGTTAAAAAGCTCCTTACCGTCTTTATCATAAACCATTCTACCACCAAAATCTACCCAATCTTTATTGGTTGAAAAATCGGCAAGAGCATTCATATCATTTACAACTGGAATCGATTGATTGCCTTGTTTATCGGTATAAACAACATCCTTGTACATATCGAGTTGTGCTTGAAGCACTTCGTATGTAGCAATTACATCGGCTTCGGCACCATGAGCTCCAATATGTTCTCTGCCCAAATAATATTTTACAGCTGCTGATAACGTACGTTGTTCCATTTGATGGAAAATGTTCTGAATATCTATCAGCTTTCTACTATCCATCGGAAATTCAATTCCTGCACGGTAATATTCTTCGATAAGCATGGGAACATCAAACTTATTGGAATTGTAACCAGCAAGATCTGCATCATCAATAAAATCAAGCAAACCTTTAGCAATTGCCTTGAATGTTGGCTCGTCCTTCACATCTTCATCCGAAATTCCATGAATGAGTGTAACCTCAGGTGGAATTGGAATCGTTGGATTTATTCGACGCGTTTTGGTTTCTTCAGTCCCATCGGGATTGACTTTGAGGACACAGATTTCGACAATCCTATCGGCAGCTACATTTGTTCCTGTAGATTCGATATCAAAGAAAGCGATGGGTTTTTGAAGAATGAGTTTCATTAAATACTTGTGTTAGGATCAAAGTTTTCGAGGTAATCACCTACCCGACGTAGGAAGCTTCCACCAAGTGAACCATCCACTACACGATGGTCATACGAAAGTGAGCAAAACATGAGGTGACGGATAGCAATTACATCGCCTTGAGGAGTTTCAAGGACAGCGGGCTTTTTCTTAATCACACCAACAGCCATGATAGCTACTTGTGGTTGATTGATAATAGGCGTTCCCATTACGTTTCCAAATGAACCTACGTTGGTCACAGTAAATGTTCCACCGGCAATATCATCTGGACTAAGCTTATTAGCTCGGGCACGATTAGCGAGGCTATTAACACTTTTTGTTATGCCCACTAGGTTCATCGTATCAGCATTTTTGATGACAGGAACGATGAGATTACCCGATGGAAGAGCTGTTGCCATTCCAATGTTGACGTTTTTACGTTTGATGATTGTATTACCATCAACCGAAACATTAATCATTGGGAAATCTTTGATTGCTTTAGCAACAGCTTCAATAATGATTGGAGTAAAAGTAATTTTCTCTCCTTCTCGTTTTTCGAAAGTACCTTTAACCTTATCGCGCCATTGAACGATGTTGGTCATATCCACTTCGATGAAAGAAGTAACGTGTGGACTCACAGCTTTCGACATCACCATGTGGTCGGCGATGAGTTTGCGCATGCGATCCATTTCAATTATTTCATCACCGCCGGAAACAGAAACTGCAGGAGCTACTGGTTTAGAAGCAGGAGCTGAAGGAGCTGTTTTAACAGAAGAGACTGGACTTGCTACAGTGCCATTTTTACGTTGAGGCAAATAAGCTAGAATATCGTTTTTAGTCACACGTCCATCTTTACCCGTTCCAATTAGGGTTTCGAGTTCTTCCATGGAAATGTGTTCTTCCTTAGCGATATTTCGTACTAAAGGAGAATAAAAACGTCCAGAAGCAGAGCGATAATCTTCGCTATATTCTTCTAGTACTTCTATTGTTTTTTCAACAACAGAGACCGGAGCAGAACTAGCTGGAACATTAGAAACTGGCGCTGATGCAGCTTCTGCTGAAGTATTGATATGGGCAATTACAGCATTAACCTGTATTGTCTCACCTTCTTGAAAAAGTATTTGTCCGAGTACACCTGCCACAGGAGAAGGAATTTCGGAATCTACTTTATCGGTAGCAATTTCAAGAACTGGTTCGTCGAGTTCAATGGTATCGCCTGGTTTTTTAAGCCATTTAATGATGGTGGCTTCGGCAACACTCTCGCCCATTTTGGGCATAATTAAATCAAACTGTGCCATTCGTATTGGAGATGGTTTAGGCCGCAAAATTAGTGTTTTCGGGGCAGTTTATGACAAGGATATTGTCAAACGCTTGTGATAAAAATAATCTATCCAAGCATCTTTAAAACAGAGGCTTAGCAGTATTAGAAAAATGAATAGGGGAATAATTATGTATCTAAGGGAAACAAAAGTCCATAAAAAAAGCCACCTGACTGGTGGCTTTAAAAACGATTTGTTTTTGCTCCTCGGACTGGACTCGAACCAGTGACCCTCTGATTAACAGTCAGATGCTCTAACCAGCTGAGCTACCAAGGAATTTATTTTTGCGGGTGCAATTTTAGTACAATTACAGACACAGCGCAAGTGAAATCTGAATCAATACTGAAAATAATTTATATCGAGTCTGATTAACAGATGAATATATTATTTGAACGACTGTAAATCGAATAAACGTCGGTAAGTTCCTTGTTGTTCGAGAAGATCGGCATGAGTCCCTCGCTCTACAATTTTACCTTGTTGCATAACAATAATTTCATCTACATGCTGAATAGTAGACAGTCGATGCGCAATTATTAAAGAAGTACGGTGTTCCATTAAGCGATTCAGAGCATCTTGAACCAAGCGTTCGCTTTCGGTATCCAATGCAGACGTAGCTTCATCAAGGATAAGAATAGGAGGATTTTTTAAAACAGCTCGAGCAATACTCAAACGTTGACGTTGTCCACCAGATAGTTTATGTCCTCGATCACCAATATTGGTATAATAACCATCTTCCAATTGCATAATAAAATCGTGAGCGTTGGCAATCTTAGCTGCTCGAATAACCTCCTCTTCGGTTGCTTGTTCTTGTCCAAGTGCTATATTCTTGAAAACGCTATCGTTAAACAAAATGCTTTCTTGACTAACAATTCCCATCAAATCACGAACACTATGTAGACTACATTCTTTTATGTTTTTACCATCAATTTCAACTGCACCTGAAGTTACATCATAGAATCGCGGAAGCAAATCGGCAAGAGTAGATTTACCAGAACCTGATTGACCAACTAGAGCGATACTTTTACCTTTAATTAATTCTAGATCGATATTCTCAAGAACAGGTTCAGATCCATAACTAAATCCTACATTCCGATACCGAACAGATTCATTGAAACCATGAATTTGGATGGCACCGGAGGCATCAACAATCGAAACTTCCGATTGAAGAATACTTTCCACACGTTCTGAAGAAGCTTTACCTTTTTGAAGATTGTAATAAGCTTGAGTAATAGCTTTTGCAGGAGGGAGTATTTGAGAGAAAACAACAATAAAGGTCATGAAAATCTCAGGACTTAAATTACTGGTGCCCGACAACACCGTTCGGCCACCAAACCACATAATTGCCACAATTACAAAAGCTCCAAACACCTCGCTCACCGGAGAAGCTAAATCTTTTTTCCGGTATATCCGATTCATTAAGCGCCTCACTTCATTGTTTGTCCCAAAGAATCTATCTCGACTCGATTTTTCGGCATTGAAGGCTTTGATGATGCGTAATCCACCTAACGTTTCTTCGATGATGGTAAGTAAATCGCCTGTGCGTTGCATTCCTTTGTCGGAAGTGCGTTTCAAACTTTTTCCAATCTTACCAATAATGAGAGCCGAAAGTGGAATTAACACCAACGAAAACAAGGTCAACTGCGGGCTCATAATGAAGAGCGTAAGCAAATAAACGATGATGGTAGGTGGGTCACGAAAAATCATTTCGATGGCTCCAATTACCGACCACTCAATTTCTTGAACGTCATTTGTCATTCGAGCCATGATGTCGCCTTTGCGTTCGTTTGAATAATACGACAAAGGCAAAATCAGAATCTTATTGTAAAGAGCATTCCGAATATCCATGATAACTCCATTCCGAACAGGAGCTAAGAAATACATGGCGAGGTATCGAAAGAAATTCTTGAATAAGAACATCAACAGCATAGTAAGACACATCCACATAAGTGCGGCTTCTTTACCTGTGTTGGCGATTACATCAGATATTTGATAATAAAAATATTGCTGCAGCCATTCTGCACTTAAGGAAAATTCGGGAGCTGAATAAACAGCATGTTCGGTACCGAAAAGCAGTCCTAAAAAAGGAATTGCGAGTGTAATAGAAAAGAGCCCAAAGACTATCCCTAAAAGGTTAAAGAAGATATTGAGAGCAACAAAACTCCAATATGGACGAATGTAACGATAAGGACCGGGAAGAAGCTTCATGGAAGATGGTCAAAGATAACAATAAACGCTGCTGCTTTGTTACCTTTGCAGCACATGGAAAGTACTCGTCAGAAAAAAGTAGCCCGCCTGATCCAAAAAGAGATGGCCGATTTCTTCCTAAAAGAAAGTAAGAACTTGTTTAGTGGAGCATTCATTACGGTAACTACTTCACGAATTAGTCCGGATTTGGGGTATGCAAAAATATACCTGAGTATGTTTAAAGTTGCCGATCAGCAGGCACTTTTGGGGCAAATCAATTTGATTAAAAAAGAAATCCGCAAAAAATTAGGAGAAAAAGTTCGGCATCAATTACGTATCGTTCCTGAACTTGAATTTTATATAGATGATTCGTTGGATTATCTAGAGAATATTGACCGATT
>JBIKOC010000139.1:0-5357 GCA_044358335.1 Flavobacteriales bacterium
CCATTGGTATTGTACGGGGCGACATCGTAGATAATCCCTGGCTTCGAGCGATGAAGCAGAATGGAATGGAGATAGATTTCGTTAGTCGCGATGCATATCGACAGAAAACCGAACAAGTATTTCTGCAAAACCGGATCGATAAATTGGGTTCATGTCGAATTGTACCCGAAGGAGGAGCTGGATTGCCTGGGATTTTGGGTGCAGCAGAAATGGTTCATTCGGATGAGCCATTCGATTGGATTGTTCTTCCAGGAGGAACGGGAACAAGTGCAGCTGGAATTGCTCAGAAACTGGAGAAAAGTCTAAGCAAAGTGCTGTGTTTTCAAGTACTGAAAGGAGATCAGATTTTACAACAAGAATTGAGGACACACGGCTTTGATTCAAGCCTTAATCCGAATTTGGAGTTTAATACCGATTTCCATTTTGGTGGATATGCCAAATCGAAACCAGAACTGATCGCATTTCAGCAATACTGGATTGAACAAACAGGAATTCCTATTGATTTAGTATATGGAGCAAAAGCATTGTTTGGCTTGTATGCTCTTTACCAAGAACAGAAGTTAGGGGCGAAAACTCGAATCGTTTATATCCACACAGGCGGATTAGGTCCTAAATGATTAATCAAATGCCCTTCGGTTGAATATTAAGAAACCGGTTGTGAAGATGATTGAAAAAGGATTCTTGCTTTGATCATAAAAATTCGCACTTACAGCAATAGGTGCTATTGGCGAGTGAAATACGAGAACCGCCGATGCCATGAAGTATCGCTTCGAAAATGCTTCTCCATAAAATGCAGTGAGATCCGGTTTTTCTGATATTACCCGATGTGGTTGATAGATATAACCTTCTAGTCTCAAATCGAGACGGGAGGTGAAGCTGAGCACCGTTTTTAAACCTGCTGCCGCATAATTATGCGCACGAAACTGAGATTGAAACAGTGTTCTGCTTTCGGGTATAGGCGAGAATGCTGCTGCTTGTAATAAGCTAGCTGTGTAATTATTGAATAGTGGCTGATTTGATACGACGGCTTCACCATAAAAACCTATATGTAAACGGCCGCGTTTGTTGAAATACACATCATATACAGCTTTCATTCTCCAGAAGTCGTGTATCTTTCGGTATTCGATGTTTTGTTGGGAAGTACTACCGGGATTGTTAAATTCTTGTCCGGCCAAATACCTAAACTTTATAAAAAACTGAGATCCGCTATTAGCATACATTTTTCGGTTTAGCGTATTACGCTCAAAGTTCATCCAGAAAGAACCATGGTTAAAATTGGTCCGATCGGCTGTGTCTGCAGTGGTGAATGATTGAGTTTGATAATAATCATCAAACATTCGAGCACCAGTAAAACCAATCTTAATTCGTGATTTGTTCTTCCAAGGGAAAACTAAGGCTCCGGTAATTGATCGATCATATTGAATAAGGTAGGAAGGCTTAACATCTTCGAAAAACGTACTCGAACTATAGAAATAATCAAAGTTGTTTAAGGTAAAATCGGTTTCAACTTGAAAAGGAAGTTTAAACGGATAGTCGAGGGTTGCTTTTACTTGAAGTGAGCCGTAAAATTTTCCAAAATAGGAATTGGCATCTAAGGCTAAGCCAATCCGATTGATTCGTTTTAAATGCAAAGCAACAAATCCGGTATTAATAGGACGAGAAGAAATTAATCCACCAAATTGAGCCTGAAGATCCTTATCAACCTTCATTTTTAAGTTCAATAAAAAGTGACCATCAGAAGAATCGTAAGTAGCTGTTGGATGAATTTTCTTGATTCGTTCATCATACGCAACTCGATAAAAATAAGGGCGGATATTCTCAATTGGCAAAGGAAAAGCCTTCTCCCCAAAAGCACGCTTTATATAGTTAACTTGATTTTTACTCAAACCTTCAATGTGAATATTATCAATCACGACAGGTTTTTGTTTATTCTTAAAAACTACTCTTCTATTGACTAATTCGAGCGAATCTTGTCGACGGCCAACCATTGTTTTAATTTGTGGTAATCGAGCTAGTGTACTTTGATAGCCTCCTTCAATCATCCCATCGGTTTGATCAAAATCTAAGATAGCAACCTTCGGAATTAGAGGCTTGATAATTATCATATGATCGGTTTCACACACTTCACCATAGCTCGTGCGATCCATCAACATATTCTTAATTTGAGAAAGAATATCTTCTTCTTGAGGAGGCTTTATTTCGGATGCAACGGTGCTACCAATTATTACATCGGGCAGGAAATCACGGTACATCACATCTGCTGGAAAATTATTGTACAAACCACCATCAAACAATAGTTTGTCATCCACTACAATAGGTTTATAGAAGAACGGATAAGTAGAAGAAGCGCGCATCGCTTGACCAATATCACCATTCCTAAAAACGACTTCTGCCTTATTGTAGATATCAGCTGCCACACAACGGTATGGAACAAATAAGCTATCGAAATTATAACCTGCCGCAGCACTAATTGCCGAAGTTCGCTCCAGAAAAGCAAAATCCATATTTGCAGGCGAAATGATATTGGTAGGGAATCGTGTTTGGATAACAGAATCAATCCTGAATTTTATCCCAACCCAGTTGGCATCGGGTTCTCGTTCTCGGAAAAAATAAACATACCGATCAACCGGTTTACCAAATACCCAGCCTTCAAATTCTTCGCTTTTTACTAAAAGTTCAATTTGAGTTGGAGAGTAACCCATGGCATACATTCCTCCCACAAGAGCTCCCATTGAAGTGCCTGCAATAAAATCGATAGGAATATGAGCTTCTTCGAGTGCTTTAAGGACTCCCACGTGAGCTAGTCCGCTCGACCCGCCACCACTCAATACCACACCTACTTTTTGTCCGAAAACACAAGTAGAAATGAGTAGTAGAAAACTTGGAAAAAGTATACGTAGTGTCAGCACAACAATAGAATACGGAAAAATGCGAGTTCTTGTACTTCAAACCTACATTATTTCAGAGAAACGGAGAATAAGCACCTAACAAAGAATTTTAGAATTTATTTACCCCAAAATCGAATGAGTTGTTTGAAATAGGGCGCCGATTGTGTGAGCCTACTACCATACCACGAAAACGCCTCCCCATCCACCAATCCTATTCGAGCTTTGGGTAAAAGTCGTTGTATTTCGGCCATGTGTTTTTCAGCAAAAGGGTAGGGTTCAGAAGAAAGCAAAACCAATTCAGGATTTAAGGCATGTACTTGTTCAGGACTCAACTGTGGATAACGTGTTTCTGCTTCGGATGACACATTTATTAATCCGCAGCGCATCATCATATCATGGATAAATGTATCGGAATTGATTGCCATAAAAGGCTCTCTCCAAATGAGGTACAAGGCTTTCCTGGGTTTTGATATCGGCTTTAACAAATCAAAATCACGTCGAATTTTGAGGATAATTTTTTCTGCCTCTTCGCTTTTATCTAACAAATCACCTAATAGTTCAATCATCCGAAGCGCATCATCCAAATTTCGCACATCCGAAATCCATACGGGAACATGCTTAGCCAGCTCTTCCAATTCCGACTGCGTATTTTCTTCCATATTGGCAATCACGATATCGGGCTTGAGGCCTAAGATGATTTCCTGATTAATGTTCTTCGTTCCGCCCACACGTGTTTTGGAATGAAACCACTCATCGGGGTGAATACAGAACTTGGTTATTCCCACAACTTCATCATTTAATCCCAATTCATACAGCAATTCTGTTTGAGAAGGAACAACCGAAACAATGCGTTTAGGGATTTCGCTGACCGAAAACGAACGACCCATCATGTCGGTAATGGTTCTTAATGACTGAGATTTCATATTGGCAATACTATGATTTTTTGGAGTTGAATTAAAGCTGGGAGAATTCTGTTTCCAGAAAAAAGCAAAAAAGCGATTCCTATTTATTATTGATGTTATATCTTGGCTTAAATGTTGACAGCGAGGATTTTCCTGTGTAAAAAACGCTTATTCAACGATTTTTTATTCCTCTGTAAATGAAAACAAAGGTTGTTTTATTTCTATTATTTATTCTTTTTCAGCAGCAAAATGTAATTGCTCAAAAGTTATCCATTGAATTGTTTAATAAAACCGGAGTCGATCTTGATTCGGTTACTTTAAACAAGGTGTATTGCGGAAAAATTAAAAAAGATTCATCCCTTAAAGTTTTTAAATGCAAAGGGTTTTATTCCTCAAGCGGATGGCCTTTATTAAAAACCACAGCCATCATCCACAATAATATTCCTGTCCGTAGTTTGACGGAATGCGGCACAAAGGCCAAATACATTACAACAGGAAAACACCAATTTGATATTTACTTAAGCGAACTCGAATTGGGCAATGTCCTGAGGGTAAAAAAGCATGAATGAGTTTTTTGAGCAGTTTAATGTTGATTATGTCTTTTAATTTCAATTTAGAAAATCAAGACACCTAAATTCTAATCACTTCCATCCAACCCTATTCGGCAATTTCTACCTTTGCCGCATGTATTACAAAAACATCCTCGAAACTATCGGCAATACGCCTTTGGTAAAAATCAATCGCATTAGCAAAGATATCCCAGCAACGGTACTCGCTAAAATCGAGACTACCAATCCGGGCAATTCCATTAAAGACCGTATGGCCTTGAAGATGATTGAGGATGCCGAAAAAGATGGCCGTCTTCAACCCGGAGGAACCATCATCGAAGGAACCAGCGGTAATACCGGAATGGGACTCGCCATTGCTGCTGTGATCAAAGGATACAAATGCATCTTCACCACTACCGATAAACAATCGAAAGAAAAAGTGGATGCTTTACGCGCTTTTGGAGCGGAAGTAATTGTTTGTCCAACCAACGTAGAACCGGAAGATCCAAGCTCTTACTATTCAGTTTCGAGTCGTTTAATTGCGGAAGTTCCAAATTCATGGAAGCCGAATCAGTACGACAACCTAAGCAATTCACAAGCGCATTACGAGCAAACCGGTCCTGAAATCTGGGAGCAAACCGAAGGTAAAATCACGCATTTAGTTGTTGGTGTTGGAACCGGCGGAACTATTTGTGGAACAGGCCGCTATCTGAAAGAGAAAAATCCCAACATCAAAATTTTGGGAATCGATACGTATGGTTCGGTTTTCAAGAAATATAAAGAAACCGGCATCTTCGATAAGAACGAAATCTATCCATATATCACAGAAGGAATCGGGGAAGATTTTCTACCTCAGAATGTCGATTTTAATGTGATCGATCATTTTGAAAAAGTGACGGATAAAGATGCTGCAGTAATGACTCGTCGTATTCCGCGTGAAGAAGGGATTTTTGCCGGAAACTCGGCTGGTTCAGCTATGGCTGGATTGCTTCAAATGAAAGATATGTTTAAAGAGGGCG
>JBIKOC010000183.1:0-4571 GCA_044358335.1 Flavobacteriales bacterium
CGGTCAAGGATAATTTCCAAGTGAAGCTCACCCATTCCGCTGATAATGGTTTGACCAGAATCTTCGTCAGTCTTAACACGGAACGTTGGATCTTCTTCAGCTAATTTAGATAAAGCCATACCCAATTTATCCACATCAGCCTGAGTTTTTGGCTCAATAGCTACACCGATAACTGGATCAGGGAAGTTCATTGCTTCAAGAACAATTGGATGTTTCTCATCGCACAGCGTATCTCCTGTTTTAATATCTTTAAATCCTACTGCTGCTCCAATATCACCCGCCTCGATATACTCGATTGAGTTTTGCTTGTTAGCATGCATTTGGAAGATACGACTGATACGTTCTTTGTTACCACTACGAGTATTCAAAACGTATGAACCAGCATCAAGATGTCCTGAATAAGCACGGAAGAAACAAAGTCGTCCTACGAATGGATCGGTTGCAATTTTAAATGCAAGTGCAGTAAAGGGCTCTTTAACATCTGGTCGACGAATAACCTCTAAACCAGTATCAGGATTGATACCTGTTATGCTTTCTTTGTCCATTGGACTTGGCATCAGCTCCATAACCAAGTCGAGCATTGTCTGCACGCCTTTGTTTTTGAAAGCTGTTCCGCATACCATGGGAACGATTTTATTTGTCACGCAAGCTTGACGAAGTGCAGTCAAAATCTCACGTTCTGTAATTGATTCTGGATCATCAAAGAACTTCTCCATCAAGCTATCGTCAAATTCTGCGATTGCTTCTAGAAGTTTTCCTCTCCATTCAGTTGCCTCTTCCAACATATCAGCTGGAATTGGAACTTCATTGAAAGTCATTCCTTTATCTGCATCATTCCATTCAATTCCACGGAAGTTGATCAAATCAACCACACCACGGAAAGTTTCTTCAGCTCCAATTGGAAGTTGAAGTGGAATTGGATTACCACCAAGAACTTCTTTCACTTGCTTAACAACAGCAAGGAAGTCGGCACCCTGACGGTCCATTTTGTTTACGAATCCTAAACGAGTTACGTTATAGTTGTTCGCTAAACGCCAGTTTGTTTCCGATTGCGGTTCAACACCATCAACAGCAGAAAACAAGAATACCAATCCATCCAATACACGAAGTGAACGATTTACCTCTACAGTAAAGTCAACGTGACCTGGAGTATCAATGATATTTAATTTGTATTTGTTATCACGGTAATTCCAAAAGCAAGTTGTAGCTGCTGATGTAATTGTGATACCGCGTTCTTGCTCCTGAACCATCCAGTCCATAGTAGCAGCACCATCGTGTACCTCACCAATTTTGTGATTAACACCTGTGTAATAAAGGATACGCTCAGTCGTAGTTGTTTTACCAGCATCAATGTGTGCGGCAATACCGATGTTGCGTGTGTATTGAAGATCGTGAGCCATGACGTTCTTGAGAATCTCTTGGGGTTAGAAGCGGAAATGTGAAAATGCTTTGTTCGCCTCAGCCATACGGTGAGTGTCTTCTTTCTTTTTATGAGCGGAACCTTCGCCTTTCGACGCAGCTACAATTTCAGAAGCAAGACGTTGTGCCATTGACTTCTCATTGCGCTTACGTGAATACATGATCATCCACTTCATACCTAAAGCTATGCGACGATCCGGACGGATTTCCATCGGAATCTGAAATGTAGCTCCTCCAACACGGCGGCTTTTAACCTCTACTGTAGGACTTACGTTCTCTAAAGCACGTTTCCATACTTCGTGACCGTTTTCTTCAGTACGTTTTTCTACGATATCAACTGCATCGTAAAAAATGGAGTAAGCGATGCTCTTTTTACCATCGAACATCAGGTTATTAACGAAACGCGTTACCAAAGGATCGTTGAATCGTGGATCCGGCGTACGGGCTATTCGTTTGGGGGTGGTCTTTCTCATGGTGCGAAAGGAATGCTATTATCTGAAATTATTTCTTTTTGCCTTTTCCTGCAGCAGCTGCCGGTTGTCCTGGTTTCGGACGTTTTGTTCCGTATTTAGAACGACGTTGGTTACGACCTTCTACTCCAGATGTATCTAATGCTCCACGTACAATGTGGTAACGAACTCCTGGAAGATCTTTTACACGACCACCACGAATCAAAACGATACTGTGCTCTTGTAAGTTATGCCCTTCGCCTGGGATGTAAGCGTTAACTTCTTTCGTATTCGTTAAACGAACACGAGCTACTTTACGCATAGCCGAGTTTGGCTTCTTTGGTGTTGTGGTGTATACGCGAGTACACACTCCTCTACGCTGAGGACATGAATCCAATGCTGGACTCTTACTCTTTGTTGCGTTAGGCGTGCGGCCTTTACGTACAAGCTGCTGGATAGTAGGCATGCTTTTAGACGTTGATTGTATGGATGTTAGAGACTCTTAGTTGCTATTTTGCCCAATTTTTGGGAGCGCAAAGATAGGAAGTACTTTTAAATTCACAACTAGGTGAGTAAAAAATAATTCCACAACATCCTGCTTTTCTTTTCAACATATATTAAGTTCGTCTGTTTCTGATTGGTAAACACGCCCTGTATCTACCTATAATACTCGATTGTTGATCTTTATTGTTAGGCTTCATTACTGGGTTAAATTGAATGAATTTTTTTAATGAGGCGCCTCCGGCCGGGTGCTCTCCTGTACGCTTCGCCCCAATGGGGCTGCAGGGTACTTGTTTCGCTCCCTCGCCCAGCTTCATCTTTTTTTCAACTAGTACGTTTATATTTTACTTCTCTTCATCTTTCCTGCATTCCCTACTTTTGCATCATGTCACAAGATTATTTGAATGAATTAAATCCTATTCAACGGCAGGCGGTTGAAAATACCGAAGGTCCTGTTATGATTATTGCCGGTGCTGGATCAGGTAAAACTCGAGTCCTTACTTATCGTATTGCCCATTTACTCAGTAAAGGTGTTGATGCTTTTAATATTCTTTCGCTCACGTTCACCAATAAAGCCGCTCGTGAAATGAAAGAACGTATTCATAAAATTGTTAAAACAACCGAATCGGCTAATTTGTGGATGGGCACCTTTCACTCTGTATTTGCTCGCATTCTGCGATTCGAAGCGGAGAAACTAGGCTATCCTTCCAATTTCACCATCTATGATACCGACGATTCTAAAAGCCTCATCAAAACTATTCTTGGTGAAATGCAATTGGATGATAAAATCTACAAGCCATCTTTGGTACTCAATCGGATTTCGAATGCCAAGAATAATTTAATCTCAGCTGCCCAGTACTCAGCCCATCCAGAAGTTCTCGAAGAAGATCGGCAAAGTGGTAAGCCTAAACTTGGATTAGTATATGAGGCATATGAAAAACGATGCTTTAAAGCCTCTGCAATGGATTTTGATGATTTGTTATTCAAAACCAATGTGTTATTAAAGCAATATCCTGATGTACTATATAAGTATCAACAGAAATTCAAATACATTTTAGTTGATGAGTACCAAGACACCAATTTCAGTCAGTATTTGATTGTTAAGAAACTGGCCGCCATGTACCAGAATATTTGTGTTGTTGGTGATGATGCTCAAAGTATTTATGCTTTCCGGGGTGCCAATATTCAAAACATCCTCAATTTCGAAAAAGACTATCCGGATCTCAAAGTTTATAAACTCGAGCAAAATTATCGGTCAACAAAAACTATCGTTCAAGCTGCTAATAGTGTCATTCGTAACAATAAGGACCAACTGAAAAAAGTAGTTTGGACCGACAATAATGACGGAGAATTAATTCGTCTTTTAAAAGCAAGTACCGATAATGAAGAAGGATCAATGGTGGCAAACGGCATCTTTGATTTACGAATGAATTATCAATTACCCAATAGCGACATTGCCATACTATATAGGACGAATGCACAAAGTCGATCCATGGAAGAGGCGCTCCGAAAACGCGGGATTCCCTACCGAATCTTTGGAGGACTTTCGTTTTATAAGCGCAAGGAAATTAAAGATTTGTTGGCCTATTGTAGGCTGACCATTAATCCTAACGATGAGGAAGCATTAAAACGCGTTATAAATTATCCAGCACGCGGAATTGGAAAAACATCTTTGGAAAAAATCATTGTTTCGGCCGATCAACACAATAAAAGTATCTGGGAGATTATCGAAGGAATGTCATTGTATCGTCCTATCAGCGGAGCTTCGGCGCAAAAGGTTATTGATTTTGTGACCATGATTAAGAGCTTTCAACATGGCCTTAAATCAACCAATGCTTTTGATTTAGCTACTCATATTGCAAAATCATCCGGTTTATTAAAAGAATTGTCTATCGATAAAACACCCGAAGGAATTAGCAAGCATGAAAATGTGATGGAATTGCTCAATGGTATTCAGGAGTTTGTAGATACACCACCCGAAAGTGATGATGAAGTGGCAGAGCGCACTTTGGACGTGTTCATGCAAGATATCGCCTTGCTTACTGATGCTGATGAAAACGAAAAAGATGATCCCAATCGTGTATCATTAATGACCATCCATGCTGCAAAAGGATTGGAATTCCCTGCTGTTTTTGTGGTCGGATTAGAAGAGAATTTATTCCCATCTCAACTTTCTTTAAATAGTCGGGAAGAACTAGAAGA
>JBIKOC010000141.1:0-5324 GCA_044358335.1 Flavobacteriales bacterium
ATTCACACCAATCGCCCAAAATCTACGTTTTGCTTTTCAACCCGAACATCTTCATAAGTTCCTAATTACAATCTAATGAAGGACGATGAATGCCTTAGTTTTACAGGGTTAGAATCCCAAATTCCATGAAAATCAAAGTAGGCATTGTCTTCGGAGGCCGTTCCAAAGAACGTGAGATTTCATTTGCAGGTGGACGAACCGTTTACGACAACCTGAATAAAAGCTTATTTGAGGCTGTTCCCATTTTTGTTGATAGCTTCAATAATTTCATCCTCCTTAACTGGGAGTATGTATACAAAGGCAGTATCCGCGATTTTTATCCTACTCCTGATTCCATTCCATCAAGTGAGGGTGAATTCCAAATTTATGCAGAGTCTTTAGGAAACCTGAATGCTCAAGAACAAGAAAACCTCATCTCAACCTTAGGTTCTAAAATCCAAGCGGGCGATTTAAAGCAACACATTGACGTTGCCTTTTTGTGTTTACACGGTCCATATGGCGAAGATGGTCGTATTCAAGGCTTACTCGAATATTTCGATATACCTTATACGGGTTCAGGGACACTTCCAAGTGCAGTAGGGATAAACAAAATCGTTCAGAAAAAGCTCATGCTTCAAGCTGGCTTTAATGGTCCGAAATTCTTGACAGTTACCCGTGAAAAATGGATTCGTGAGCGTAATGCATTCGATTTGCTTCAAGAGGTTAAACAAACAACCGGATTTCCATGCGTAGTAAAAGCACCAACACAAGGCTCTTCAATCGGTGTGAATGTTTTACAGGAAATCAGCAAGGAAGCTCTATCAGAAGCCATCGATCGTAGTTTCTTCATTCGATACTTAGCCGTTTCCGAATGGGCAACTTGGAGCAAAACTGATAAAATTGAATGGGTGCGTACTTTGTGTGATATCCGCGAGGGTATTGGTATTCCAATTCGTATTGGAGAAGCTGTTTTGTATCATCCCGACGAATTAATTTCTTGGCTGGATAATCAGCAAGCGACCAATCCCATGGCTCGTTTACTACTTGAATCATTGGATGGAGAAAGTGAGATAATAATCGAAGGATTTATTGAAGGGAAAGAGTTTTCGTCCATTGTCATTGAAGGATTAGATGGAAAAGCAATCTGCCTTCCTCCTACCGAGATTCGAAAAGGCAAAGAAGTATTCGATTATCGTTCGAAATACCTGCCTGGCTTATCTCGTAAAATAACTCCAATCCAGATTCCAGACGAGCAAATCGCAGCCATTCGTGAAACATGTGAAAAATTATACACCACTTTGGGTTTTGGCGTTTATGCGCGTATCGACGGCTTTATTTCAAACGATGGTAAAATATTCTTGAACGACCCGAATACTACTTCGGGCATGATGCCATCATCTTTCTTTTTCCATCAAGCTGCCGAAATTGGATTTAACCCATCTCAATTCATCACATATATTCTTTATACTTCCTTACGCAAACGCCGTGAAGAACTGAAATACAACGGAACAGCCGAAAAACTCCTTGCCCAACTTGATTCACTCATGAAATCTCAAGAAGGACAGAGTAATACGAAAAAGCGTATTGCAGTTGTTTTTGGAGGATATTCTTCCGAGCGTCATATTTCAGTAGAGAGCGGACGGAATGTGTATGAAAAATTATCCTCCTCTTCGGTATTCGAACCCATTCCGGTTTTCCTCAGTGGGAATGATGAAAAGCATGAATTATTCACTTTGCCAATCAACTTGATGTTGAAGGATAATGCAGATGATATACTAGAGAAAATCGAACACTTTTCGGTGCATCCAATTATCCATCAGATTATTGAAGAATGCAAAACACTCACGATTAAGTTTGGGGATATTCAAAATTTAAAAGCTCCTGAAAAATTGAGCTATCTGCAACTGGCAGAGCGAGTATCGGCAGTCTTTATTGCTTTGCATGGTCGCCCGGGTGAAGACGGAGCCTTACAAATTCAATTAAGTAAAGTTGGATTACCATACAATGGTTCTGATGCCGATTCATCTAGCATTACCATAGATAAATATCGTACGAATGAGATCCTTAAAAATAATGGACTCCTGATCGCAGAACATTTCCTCGTAAGTGAAGAAGCTTGGAATACCAATGCAGAAATGGTGCTGCAGAATGCCGTTTTAACTGGATTTCCATTAATTGCAAAACCGGTAGATGATGGGTGTAGTTCTGCTGTAAAGAAAATTCATTCGGTAGAAGAGTTCAGTTCGTTTGCCCGATTAATTTTCCGCAAACAAGAAGAGTTGATAGAATCTGATGCAGCCAAGTTGAAGATCAAACCGAAAGAAGAATTTCCTATGAAACGACAGTTTTTAGTAGAGAGTTTGATATCAGCAAATGGAGCTGATACATTCCTCGAAATTACTGGCGGTATGCTCACGCATTTGGATTCCAATGGCAAGCTCAGTTATGAGTTATTTGAAGCCTCTGAAGCCCTTTCAGAAGGGGAAGTCTTATCACTGGAAGAAAAATTCCTCGCAGGCCAAGGTCAGAATATTACTCCAGCTCGGTATGCAAAAGACTCTAAACGTCGTCAAGAAATTTCCGATATCGTTAAAGCAGAACTCGAAAAAGCAGCTAGAGCTTTAAATGTTAGGGGATATTGCCGGATTGATGCTTTTGTTCGCATATACGCTAATGACAAGGTTGAAGTGGTCTTTATTGAAGTAAATTCCTTACCCGGAATGACTCCTGCCACCTGTATCTTTCATCAGAGTGCAATCAATGGATATAAACCCTACGATTTCATTGAAAAAATCATGACTTTTGCGGAACAGTCGGCTAAACAGAAAAATCAACCGGCCTAATTGCGATGGATTACAAATCACTCTTCAAATCTAGCCAATTCTGGCGCCATCTGGTTATTGCCAGTTTAGTAGCCTTTTTGGTACTTTGGGGATCATTTGCTTTGCTGAATGTTTATACCAAGCATGGGGATGAAGTGGTTGTTCCTGATTTTGAAAAAATATACATACGTGACCTAGATAAGTTTGTTGAAGGTCATAATGTTCGTTATGAAATTGTTGACTCGATCTATAACCTTGAAAAGGATAAAGGAACAGTCGTAGATCAAGATCCAGAACCGGGTTCAAAGGTTAAACCTGATCGGGTAATATACTTGACTGTTAATGCTATGTTGAATCAAAAGGTTGCAATGCCCAACCTAATTGATTTATCTTTAAGACAAGCATCTTCACTTCTCGAAACCTATGGGTTAAAAGTTGGTGCAAAGCGCTATGTGGAAGGTCTTCCTCCTGTCATGAAACAGTTATACAAAGGTATTCCAGTTAAAGCAGGAACCCTTATCGATAAAGGATCTTCTATTGATTTAGTTCTTGGAAGAGGTAATGGTGGAGGATTAATTTCGGTACCCGATTTATTGGGCTTAACGCTCTCTGAAGCAAGAATGCAACTCAGTGCTCAACAACTAGGACTAGGTAAAATTGTTCCAGATATAATGGACAATGATACCTTGAATGCACGCGTTTATCGTCAAAACCCATCTCACAATTCTCAAGAAGGTTTATACGGAGGAGCATTTATCGACGTTTGGATTACCAACTCCATTGAAAAAATTGAACAAGCAAGAACAAATATTGACAGTCTTGAATAAACATCTGCTATTAGTATTTCTACCTCTGTTGCTGCTTGTAATCAATACTGATTGCTTGGAAGCGCAATTGTATACCAATCCATTGGGATCAAATGGGAATATTTCAAAAGCTTTATTACTGCAAATCTCTGAACAAAAGAGTAATCGCTCTTTAACCGATACATTGGAACTTCCTTTTATAGATGACTTCTCCTACGAAGGGTTTGCGCCATTAAACACCTTATGGACAGATTATTCTGTATTTATAAATCGAACTATGACTACCAATCCACCAAGTATTGGAGTTGCTACGTTTGATGGATTAAATGCTAAAGGAGAACCATATGCAGCATCTAATGTTAAAGGACCAGCTGATACATTAACATCTCAAGCAATTAACTTGAGTTATTCACCAGCTGATTCTATTTATTTAAGCTTTTTCTACCAACCTAAAGGAATTGGTAATTTTCCTGAATTCATTGATACTTTCATACTTGAATTCAAGAATCCAGATTTACCAGATTCTGTATGGACTTGGATTTGGAGTTCTAAAGGGGAAGATTATCCTCAAACAGAACGAGCTTTTGAACAAGTAATGATTCCAATTAAGGATACAGCATTCTTGAAAAACGGCTTTCAGTTTCGATTCAGAAATTATGCTCAACTTAATGGAAGCTGGGATCATTGGCATTTGGATTACGTTCGTTTAGATCGAAACAGAACAAAAAACGACACCACATTTCTGGATTACAGTTATATGAATCCTCCTACAAGTTTGTTAAAGACATATGAGTCTGTGCCTTTAAAGCATTTCATTCCTAATGCTGATGCAAACATGGATACTTTGTATCAGATTTCCTTGACTACTCAATCGCCTGCTTCCGATTTTAAGTTGTATTCCTATCATTTTCTTAATCACGATTTTGATCCAGATTTTGACCGGGATTCACTTCAGGCAATGCAAGGACCAATACTTTTCCGTCAGGAATACTTGTTTACTAAAGCTGTTAAATACACATATGAAGATCCAGGCACCGACTGGACTGTGTTTGATTTAGTTCATTACATGGATGATAATACCGGAGATTTGATACCCCGAAATGATACAGCCATCTATCATCAGGTTTTGAGTAATTATTACGCATTAGATGATGGAACCGCAGAAGAACGAATCAGTATCAATAATAACGGAGGTGGTTTTGCTTGTCAAAAATTTGACACCTATTTAGGAGACACATTGAAATCCGTTCAATTTTATTTCAATCGAGTAAATGATCAAGTAATTGACAAGTCATTTTACATTATGATTTGGTCTGCAGGAAGCAATGTACCTGGAGAAATATTGGTTAATGAGGGAGTACTTTATCCTCAGTATAACGGATTAAATAAATTTCACACGTACGAACTTTCAACTCCTATTTACTTACCTGCCGGAACGTATTATATAGGCTGGGCTCAAAATACAGGTTTTGATTTAAATATAGGATTTGATCGGAACATCAATAACAATGATCGCATCTTTTATAACCTAGATGGCAACTGGTATAACTACTTTTCCCAATCAGGAACCATGATGATTCGGCCATTATTCCGAGAATCACAAGATCTATTTGTGAGTACTTCTGATGTTAGATTACCAGAAACGAATTGGAAATTATATCCGAATCCGGCCAGTTCTAATGTTCAAATAGAATTGTCATCATCAAATGCAGAACAA
>JBIKOC010000142.1:0-5313 GCA_044358335.1 Flavobacteriales bacterium
GGTGCCTGCGTGAAAAACTAATTCGCCGGTTAATTCACCAAGTCCGTGAATGATTTTACCTTTCGAATAATCACCCGGATATCCTCCAGAAACAGTCATTACGGTAACAGCTGTTTCAAGACTTGTTTGAATGGAATGTGTGTTTAAAGTGCCATTTGCCACAGCTTCCAATAAGTCAATCAAATCGTTTTGGATTCGAGGAATAACCACTTCGGTTTCAGGGTCGCCCATTCGGCAATTGTATTCCACCACCATTGGATCGCCCATTACGTTCATGATCCCGATAAAGATGAAGCCTTTGTATAAGATGCCTTCTTGTTTTAATCCTTTAATTGTAGGTTCGATAATTCTAGTTCGGATTTTCTCCATAAACTCAGGAGTGCAAAATGGCACGGGCGAAACGGCTCCCATTCCTCCGGTGTTAAGACCGGTATCTCCTTCACCAATGCGTTTGTAATCTTTGGCTTCGGGTAAAACCAGGTAATGTTCCGAATCACTCAGTACAAACACCGAACACTCGATGCCTTTCATGAACTCTTCAATCACTACCACATTTCCGGCTGCACCGAATTTACCTCCGAGCATATCTTCTAATTCGCGATCTGCTTCAACTAATGTCTCCGGAATAACTACACCTTTTCCGGCCGCTAATCCAGAAGCTTTTAAAACATAAGGAGGCTGAAATGTGCGTAAAAAAGCCTTTCCTTCATCGATTGTCGAAGGCGTGAAACTTTGGTAACGAGCTGTTGGAATCCCGTGGCGATTCATAAAGGCTTTCGAAAAATCCTTGCTGCCTTCCAATTGAGCACCTGACGAATCGGGACCAATAACCGGAACGTGTTTTACCTTAGGATGTTGAGCAAAGGCATCCACAATTCCACGAACCAAAGGCTCTTCCGGACCAACAAGTACCAAGTCAATTTGATGTTCTTCAACAAACGAAATAACGGATGGAATATCATTCGGATTTAAAGCCACATTAACACCTAAACCATGAGTGCCGGCATTTCCCGGTGCAATATAAAGAGTCGTTAATCGCTTACTTTGAGCCAATTTCCAAGCAAACGCATGTTCGCGACCACCTGATCCAAGCAGAAGAATTTTCATGCCTGCAAATTCGGGGTTTTTTTGGAGGAAAGAAGTGGAAAACTAAAAACTTAAGCAGGAGAATTCAGAAAAATTTCGGCTATTTTCAAATCAGATGGACGAGTTATTTTGATGTTTTCTTCATTTCCGTCCACTAATTCAATCCGAAATCCAGCAGCTTCCATTACCGAAGCATCATCGGTAAAATCACTACGATAGTTTTGTTCAAAAGCCTGCTTCAGCTTTTCTACATCGAAACATTGTGGTGTTTGAATGCTTCTTAAAGCAGAGCGTTCAAGTGCTTGGTTTGAACCATCCGATAAAACAATACGAGTTGAATCATTCACGGGCATCACTGGAACAACGGCTCCTGATTTTTCGGCGGCAGAAAAACAGCGCAAAATAGTTTGCCCACTCACCAACGGTCGAACACCATCGTGAACACCAACCATCCCGGCATCAACAAGTGCTAGTCCGTTCTTTACAGAATGAAATCGAGTTTCTCCGCCAGCAACAACTTGGTGTGGTGTCGAAAAATGATGCTCAACTATTAATTGCTTCCAATAAGAAATTTGATCTTCTGGAAGTACAACAATGAGTTGAGCATTAGGTAAGGTCTGATGAAACCGATTAATCGTATGCATCAAAACAGGTAATTCCCGCAACAGTAAAAACTGCTTAGGAACAGCAGCTTGCATGCGCAAACCACTTCCGCCAGCCACGATAATTACGTGGTAACGCACCCGTTAGATTATTAGCATCGCATCGCCATAAGTAAAGAAGCGATATTTTTCTTTTACAGCTTCTTTGTAAGCCTCCATGAGAAAATCATGTCCAGCAAAAGCCGAAACCATGATTAACAAGGTGCTCATTGGCATGTGAAAATTCGTCACTAAGGCATTCGCTACGCGGAAATCGTAAGGAGGAAAAATGAATTTATTCGTCCATCCGCTGTATTCTTTCAAGAATCCTTCGGTCGACACAGAACTTTCAATCGCACGCATGGTGGTTGTTCCAACCGAAATGACATTCTTTTTCTCCGCTTTCGATTTGTTCACGATATCGGCAGCTTCGGTTGTGATGTACATTTCCTCGCTGTCCATTTTGTGTTTGCTCAAATCTTCCACTTCTACCGTACGGAAACTTCCTAAGCCAATATGTAACGTAACTTCTGCGAAATTCACTCCTTTTAATTCCATGCGCTTCATTAGCTCACGACTAAAGTGAAGTCCGGCAGTTGGAGCAGCAACAGCACCTTCGTTTTTAGCATACACAGTTTGATAACGCAATTCGTCTTCTTCGTCTGGTGTACGGTTGATGTATTTTGGAATGGGAGTTTCTCCTAATGAATACAATACTCTTTTGAATTCTTCGTGCGGTCCGTCGAACAAGAAACGAAGGGTACGTCCACGTGAAGTTGTATTATCAATTACCTCAGCAACCAATGAGTCGTCTTCTCCGAAATACAATTTATTTCCAATACGGATTTTACGTGCTGGATCAACCAACACATCCCAAAGGCGACTTTCGGCATTGAGTTCACGAAGCAGGAAAACCTCGATTTTAGCTCCTGTTTTTTCCTTATTTCCGTACATGCGAGCAGGAAAAACACGGGTATTGTTGATAATGAAGGTATCTCCGTCGTCAAAATATTCCAGAATATCACGGAACATGCGATGTTCGATAGTTTTTGTTTTACGATTTAGAACCATCAAACGCGACTCATCACGATTATCCGTAGGGCGTTCTGCAATCAGTTCTGGTGGCAGTTTGAATTTAAACTGGGATAACTTCATAGAAAGGGCAAAGTAAAAATAGCGGGCAAAGGTAGAAAAAAAGGGATAGCATGTGCCGAATAGATTAAGCTTAGCTGTAAACGCTTAATCGTTAAAAACTCCAACTCAAGGTCAAACGAAAAAACAGAACAAATACGTTCTTTGCCTCATGATTAAATATTTCCTATTTACGCTACTTGCATTGCCCGTTTTAGCCTCAGCTCAGCGTAAACAAACAGCTTCCGAGTATATAGCTTCTTATAAAGATATCGCCATAACCGAAATGGAACGGTATGGAATTCCTGCATCAATCAAGCTCGGACAAGGCCTTCTAGAATCTTCTGCCGGAAATAGTGACCTTGCTTCTGAAGCCAAAAATCACTTTGGAATAAAGTGCAAAAAAGACTGGACTGGTCCAACATTCCATAAAGATGACGATGCTAAAGACGAGTGTTTTCGCAAATATGAATCGGTCCTGGCTTCGTATGAGGACCATTCTCAATTTCTTAAAAACAGCACGCGCTACGCTGAACTTTTCACACTCGAAATAACCGACTACAAAGGCTGGGCGCATGGTTTAAAAAAAGCAGGTTATGCTACCAATCCTCAATATGCTCAGTTGTTAATCAAAACGATTGAGGATAATCGCTTGTATGAGTTTGACCAAAAAGGCGGAGCAGTCACGGAATCAAAGCCCGTTCGAAACCGAGAGAAAAAGCAGGCCACCACACCAAGTCCACGAACACCGAGGAGTAAATCGAACGATACCGACTTACCCGATTTTGAATTAAAGAAACAAGGTGGAAGGCCAATCATGGTGCGCAATCGTGTGCAATATGTAGTAGCTAAGCAAGGCGATACTTTCGACTTGCTCACTAGCGAGTTGGAAATGTTACGCTGGCAGCTTCCCAAGTACAACGATCTTCCTCCAACGTCTAAACTTGCAGCGGGCGATATAATTTACATACAACCCAAACGACGCAAGGCTTTTACCGATTCACATATAGTTAAATCGGGCGAAACCATGCAAGCTATTTCGCAGGAACACGCCATTAAGTTGAGTCGTTTGTGTCACCTCAATCAGCTCGATGAAGGTGCTCAACCAAACGAAGGACAACAATTAAAACTACGTTGATTTGGGCGCCTGAACCGCGCTTTACGCCTCTACAGCTTTTTCACTTTCGGTTCAAAACCGGTAATGGCTCCAATCGCTGGCGCAACGTTCTGCTTTATTGATACTTCTCAGTTCCTATTCGAGCCGAAAAACTCTTCAGCGACAGCACATCAACACCCGTGCTCATTGGGAAATCATTTTCCACCGGACTTACAACAATCACCTCTTCCAGATTCAAATCCTTTATCAACTCTTTTGCACCACGACTCAAAGCGGGACTTGTCGAGAATTTACATTCTATACCCAGCACTTGATTGCCACGAATGGCGATAAAATCAATTTCAGCCTGTGCTGCAGTAGATAAATAATAGATGCTCCAATCGGCAGGTAATTGCGCCCGCATCGTTTGTAAAACCAGTCCTTCCCAAGCAAAACCCACGATAGGATTCCCTAGTAAATCTGAAAAGTTTCGTATCGACAGAAGAGCATTTAATATTCCACAATCGGCGATGTACATTTTGGGGGATTTTACCAACCGTTTCGAAAGATTCGGAAGCCAAGGTTGCAATACATCAACCATGAAAGTTCCTTTAAGAATTTCCAAATGGTTTCGGATGGTGTTATTGCTTAAGCCTAGCGAATTTCCTATAGAACTGTGGTTAAGAATCCGACCATGATAATGCGCGCACATCATCCATAAATTATACATCCTAGCTGGATTCAAATTAAATCCCAGTGTGGCTAAATCGCGCTGCAAAAACGTTTGAATAAATTGGTTTCTCCAGGTTAAACTAGCGCTTTCGTTACGAGCTAAATAGCTTTTGGGAAAACCACCCCGAAGCAACATGTGTTGCCAACTAAAATCCGGCTTATTCTCCAATTCAGCATATGAAAAGGGATACAAGCGAACATAGGCAATTCTTCCTGCCAAGGTTTCAGAGCTTTGCTTCAATAAATCGGGAGACGCAGAGCCTAACACCAAGAACCGCCCGTTCTCCTGATGTTTATCTGCCATGCTTCGGATGACAGGAAACAAGTCTGGCACAAACTGAATTTCATCCAAAACGACCAACTTATCTCGATTGCTTTCAAAAAACAAAACAGGATCGCCTAAACGAACTCGGTCAGCTGGATTCTCTAAGTCAATATAGAGGATTTCGCGATTGCCCTCAAGCGCTTTGGCTAAGGTCGACTTCCCTACTTGTCGAGGACCAATAATCGCAACTACTGGAAAGTCTTCCAACAATTCGCGAATCTCATGAACAGCCCTTCTTATAATCATGCAACAAATATATAAATAACCTTGTAATTTGGAAATAGAAATTCCAAATTGCAAGG
>JBIKOC010000143.1:0-5311 GCA_044358335.1 Flavobacteriales bacterium
ACTGATGAGATAATCTCGACTATTCCCAACAAAATCAGTGAAATAAGGCAAACGAGCCGACTTTTGTCCGGTGTTAGAACCAAAACTGGAAGCTACTTCCCATGTGGTTGAATTTACTTCCGGATTCGAAATAGTCCACTGTTGTGTGCTAAACGAATTGGATTCGAAATTATCAAAAAAGGGTAGCTGCGCTCCAACCGAATTTTGAATAGTAAAAGGATAGACTAGGGTATTGTTGGATAAAAATGCATCCTGCTGGTCCCCATTTATTAAACCAAGTACTTTCACTTGCAATAAGTGATTCCCCGGAATAATCTGTTGATTATGAACAGGTATCAATGCAGATAAACCGGGTAAAATTTCTCCTAACCATACATCTGTATAAGTAAAACCATTATCAATTTTACTGGTGATAGTCATACTTTCGAGTGTATCTGTCCCCGAATTAACCACACGAATAAAAGGTGTTAGATTCGATTCACAAGAGGATTGTGAAGGAGAAACAACATTACTCAACCAAGCATTAATAGGCTGACTTTCGGCATTCAAACAAATCAATGCTTGTTGAATATTTAATCGACCAGTACCTAATTGTCCAATATAATTCGGGTTGAAAATATCAATGTTATCGGTTGAATTGAGCAAGCATTCTTCTAATTGATCTGGACTTAGACTAGGATCATTTGATAGCATCAAAGCCACAGCAGCGGTAACAAGAGGTGCGGCATAAGAAGTCCCGTTTTTAATGACAGTAGTATTTCCGGGAGCTATAGACCAGATAAGAGAGCCCGGTGCAGAAATATCAACAGAACTTCCAAAAGAACTAAATGAGGAGCGAGTGTCGATACTAGAAGTTGCTGCAACACTTATCACTCCGGGATAGCCAGCAGGATAATTCACAACCGAACTATTGTCATTTCCAGCAGCAGCAACTAACACAACACCTGCGTTATATGCTTCATTCATTATCGTTTGTGCAGTTTGAAAAGGAATTGTTGACCCCCAACTCATATTTACCACATCAACCCCTTGATTTACAGCATAAGCAACACCTTCATATTCATTTATCAAGGTATTTGGATCGGAGTCGTTGGTCACTTTTACGGGATATATCTTCACTCCATAAGCCAACGATGCCATTCCTGCCGAATTATTCGTATTAGCTCCAATCAACCCACAAATATGTGTTCCATGATCCCAATTCGCATCTGGTGGCATGACATCAAAATCGTCAGATGCAATGTCATAACCTGGTAAAATAACACCGGCTAATTCAGGATGTGTATAATCAACCGCATCATCTACAACACCAACTTTTATCGAAGCAATACCCCCAGCTTGAATATCCCAAGCTTGCTGTGCTTTGATTTTGTACAAATACCATTGTCCGCCAGTTGCACTCGAATTGGGCCCTAAATCATTCGGCACTAAAGCTTTCCTGGAAATTGGAATTCGTTCCGCATAAATCACTTTTCCGGAAGCTTCTAATTGCTTGATAAACTGTTCGGTTAAAGTTATTTGGTTAAATGAAACTCGGTAAATACGATTAGAGGCTGATTTAGAAAACCAAAAAGCTGCTTTTAATTCTGTTATTCCATACTGAAACTGATAGGATTCAAAAAACGAAGCAATTTCCCGCTCTGGAATTCGGGAAGTAGCCAATGGAAATGACTCGTTAAGTCTCACATACAATTCTCCGGTATGATAATCTTCAACATGAACTTGAGCCGACAAACGTATGGTCGACACAAGTATTATCAGAGAAATACGAACGAGTATGTTCATGTAAGAGGTGATATTCTGATTAAAGATAACGTTCAAAAAGGAAATTTGCTTGTTTCTCAGCTTCCTTCAACTCTAATTGGTTAATACCGGTTTCAATTTGATTGACATTTGCCCATTGAATTAAAACTTCGGTTGCCATATTTCCAGTAAGTGTGTCGCCTGCCATGGGACAACCTCCAAAGCCTTTTAAAGCCGAATCAAAATGCCGACAACCAGCCTTATATGCAGCTTCTGCTTTCAACGCAACATCTTGAGGAAGGCTGTGAAGGTGCATCGATAAGTTTGCAGTTGTTAACTCCGCTTGGATAGTAGTGTAAAGGTTAGCTATTCCATTTACTTCTGAAATTCCTGTTGTATCTGCTAGAGATAAATTTTCAACACCCATTCCTTCTAATGTTTTAGCCCATTTAGCTACTAGTTCGGGCGACCAATCATCTCCATATGGATTCCCAAATGCCATCGAGAGATAAATGACTAACTCTTTATTCCTACTGGCGCAGAGTTCAACAATTTCCTCAACCCGACTGAGAGATTGAGCAATAGATGAATTCGTATTTCGTTGTTGGAAGGTTTCAGAAACCGAAAAAGGAAATCCCAAAATGCTCACTTTCTCCAAAGCTACAGCATCAGATGCACCTCGGGTATTTGCTACAATTGCAAGGATTTTTGTTTGGGTAGCCGACATATCAAGAGCATCAAATACCTCATGAGTATCGGCTAATTGAGGAATTGCCTTTGGAGAAACAAAACTACCTGCATCCAAAATCGGAAATCCCACTTTTAACAATTGTTGTAGGTAAGATATTTTATCGGCTGTAGGGATAAATGTATGAATGCCTTGCATCGCATCACGCGGACATTCAGTGATGTGTATCATGGTTAGCTATGCATTTTTGATGAATGGCTCGAATTAGAGAAGGCCCTTCATAGATGAAACCTGTGTACAATTGAATTAAATCGGCACCAGAATTAAGTTTCTCCCAAGCATCATCGGCCGAGTGAATTCCACCTACACCAATGATTAAGGGCTCATTTCCTAAATGCTCACGTAAAAACTTAATTACTTCAGTAGAACGGTTTTTAACAGGCTTTCCACTTAATCCACCTGCTCCAATTTTTTCAATTTTTTCGGCTGAAGTTTTAAGCCCATCGCGACTTATGGTTGTATTAGTTGCAATGACACCTGCAAGTTCGCATTCTTGAACAATTTCAACGATATCGAGCAATTCCTGCTCATTTAAATCGGGAGCAATTTTTAATAATATCGGTTGATCAGCACCTATGTGACGCGCTTCTTCTTGCAAAGCATGCAACAAAGCCTTTAAAGGCTCTTTCTCCTGCAAAGCGCGCAATCCCGGAGTATTGGGAGAACTAACGTTTACGGCAAAATAATCTACATAAGGCTGTAATTCACGAAAGCAGATGAGATAATCACTTACAGCTTGTTCATTTGGTGTTAGTTTATTCTTGCCAATATTTCCTCCAATGATAAGTCCAGCTGGACGTTTTTTCAATCGCTCGATCATGGCTTCAACACCCAAATTATTAAACCCCATGCGGTTAATAATGGCTTCGTCTTCGGTTAAACGAAAAAGTCGCGGCTGTGGATTTCCATCTTGAGCAAGAGGTGCTACGGTTCCAACTTCGATGAATCCAAAACCTAGATGACGAAAATCCTGGAAGAAAGTAGCGTTCTTGTCAAAACCCGCTGCTAATCCTACTCGATTGGGAAAGCGAAGTCCTTTTTTATCCAATCTTAAGCGAGGATCGAACCCATTCGAATACCAACGATTAATTCCTTCAAATCCAGGCACATAAAGCAGAATTTTAAACAATCGAACCGAGATGGCGTGTGCTTTTTCGGGAGAAAAAAGGAAAAGAAAAGGGCGGATAAATGCTTTATACATTGTGGGTAAAATTAACCGTTTTCCGCTTTTTTCATCCTTCTTCTACTGAATTCACCAAGAACAATTGCTCCAGCCATAGCAGCATTAAGCGATTCGGGGCCTGAGCCCTGTTTAAAGAAAGCAGGAATGTGAATCTTTTCCGACACGAATGGTTCAAGTTCCGGACTTAATCCATGCGCTTCATTGCTGATAATGATAAATCCACTCGTATTATATTCTCCAGAATATAAATTCGTCCCATCCAAATCGGCAGCATAAACAGGTAATCCAAACGAAGTGGGTGATATAAGCGAAGCTACATTCGTATAAAATGGTCGAACACGTATAAATGAGCCCATTGTTGCTTGAATCACTTTAGGATTGGTCCATTCAACGCTATCATCTGTAGCTAAAACTCCATCTAAACCGAACCAATCAGCCAATCGAATTAAGGTGCCCATATTCCCGGGATCACGAATGGAATCTAAAATCAACATCAACTTACCCGCTTGAATTACAGGTAGTTTGTCGACTGGTTTAGCACATAATGCAACAACTTCTTGAGGAGTTTGAAGCTGACTCAAACGTTCGAGATCATTCTGAGCGATTTCAGTTACTTTGCACTTGGATTCATTCAAGAGCGCATGGTTCTTGTTTAGCCAAAAATCACGTGCAAAAATCTCTTCAACAGGAAAGTTCGAACGTAATAATTCAGGAACGATTTTCGCTCCTTCGGCTAGAAATTTACCTTGACTTTCGCGGAATTTCTTTTGATGCAACTGTTGCAGTTCACGAAGACGATTTTTGCCCAACATGTAAAAGCACGTATTTTTGAAGCAGCTAAAGTACCATAAAGAGCGGATGCAAAACCGGTTTTCCATGTATTACCCAGTAAAGGGATTGATTGCCGGATCATGGATTCTATTCGTGCTGTGTTTAATTTCTGCATGCAATCCTACGAGACGCCTTCAAAAAGAAGAATATCTGCTCAATCGAAACAATATCATCAATAATAAAACATCGATTACCGATGCTGAATTATTGTCTTATGTAAGGCAGAAACCGAATCGAAAAATAGTAGGACTGTGGCGTTTCCATTTGTGGGTATACAACACAGTGAATCAGGAGAAATTCAAACCTCGTTATGAGGCTAGAATGAAAAAACGAAAAGTGCTGAACGAAAAAAGAAAAGCTGCAGGGAAAAAATTAAAAAATCCTGAACCATTGAGTTTAGCCAATTGGCGCTTAACTGTTGGAGAAGCTCCCGTGATTCTTGATACAGCACTTCTCTATCGATCGTCGAAACAAATTGAATTATTACTTAAAAACCATGGTTACTTTAATGCGATCGTGAAGGATTCGATAGCTTTTCAAGGGAGAAGAAAGAAAATGAAAAATGCTTTCTTCACTATTCAAGCTGGCACTCCTTATACAATCAAAACGATCACATACGATATTGAAGATCCTACTGTTAGGGATTTAGTTTTAAGTGATAAGAACAATAGTCTAATTGCTACTGGCAAGAACTTTAACACCGATGATTTAGATTTAGAACGTGTTCGTATTACAGATGCGCTTAAAAATAAAGGATATTTTGCATTTGTAAAAAACTTCATCAATTACAAAGCCGATAGCTCACT
>JBIKOC010000144.1:0-5241 GCA_044358335.1 Flavobacteriales bacterium
ACTTGTCTTTCTCTTTAAAGGCTTCGATAATTTTATCCTCATGCCCTCCTTTTTTGTTAATGTCCATGCGTGATACTATTAAGTTCTTTTTTTAAAAATTCTGCTGTGTAACTTTCTGGATGTTTGGCAACTTTTTCAGGAGTTCCAAATGCCAAAACATTACCACCTCGTTCGCCTCCTTCTGGTCCAATATCGATCAAATAATCAGCAACTTTAATGATGTCCATATTATGCTCAATAATTAATACCGTATTACCTCGGTCAACTAATTTTTGAAGCACATCTAGCAATATACGTATATCCTCGAAATGCAAACCTGTTGTTGGCTCATCCAATATATAAAAAGTACTTCCCGTGTCTTTCTTCGATAATTCGGTGGCTAATTTCACTCGCTGAGCTTCACCACCGCTTAAGGTTGTAGAAGATTGGCCCAAAGAAATATATCCTAAACCAACATCCTGTAATGTTTTAATTTTATGTAGGATAGATGGAATGTTTGCAAAAAACTCAACCGCCTGATCTATGGTCAAATTAAGCACATCACTTATTGATTTGCCTTTGTATCTAACTTCTAATGTTTCGCGATTGTAACGTTTGCCCTGACAACTCGGACATTGCACATACACATCCGGCAAGAAATTCATCTCAATCACTTGCATGCCACCACCACTGCAAGTTTCACAACGGCCACCTTTTACATTAAATGAAAAACGTCCAGCTTTATATCCACGAATACTCGCTTCAGGAAGTGATGCAAACAAATTTCGTATATCAGAAAAAACGTTAGTATACGTTGCAGGATTCGAACGCGGTGTACGTCCAATCGGACTTTGATCGATGTCAATAACCTTATCGATGTGCTGAAGTCCTTCGATTTTCTTGTAGGCTAAAGGCTTTTTATTTGAGCGATAGAAGTACTGACTCAGAATAGGGTAGAGGGTTTCGTTTATCAAAGTTGATTTACCACTTCCCGAAACACCCGACACACAGATTAAAGTTCCAAGTGGAAACTCAACTGTTACATTTTTGAGGTTATTTCCACTAGCCTGAAATAATTTCAAGAATTTTCCATTGCCTTTTCGTCGAACCTCTGGAACCTGAATTCCGATTTCATTTCTCAGGTATTTAGCTGTGAGCGAATCGCCCAACATCATCGTTGAACCTGGACCTTGAGCAACTATTCTACCACCATGGACACCAGCTCCCGGACCAATATCAATCACATGATCAGCAGCTAAAATCATGTCCTTATCGTGTTCAACAACTAAGACCGAATTGCCCGAATCGCGAAGTTCCTGCAAAGCCCGAATCAAACGAACATTGTCGCGTTGGTGCAGTCCAATACTTGGCTCATCGAGGATATATAAAACGCCTACGAGCTTAGAGCCAATTTGTGTGGCTAAACGAATACGTTGTGATTCTCCGCCCGATAAACTTCCAGCACTGCGATTTAGTGTTAAATACTCCAAACCAACATCCATTAGAAATCCGATTCGAGTCCGAATTTCCTTCACTACTTCCTGAGCAATAGCTAATTGTCGATCTTCCATTCGGCTTTCGATATCCTTAAACCAAACTTCTAAATGTGCTATGTCTTGTCGAGCTAATTCTCCAATGTTCTTTCCATCAATCCGAAACCAAAGAGCTTCTTTCTTCACTCGATCACCATTACATTCCGGACATTCCACATCGTTCATGTATTCTAGCGCCCAACTTTTGGTGTTTTCTGAAGAACTTTCCTCGTGTTGTTCGGTGATGAAATTCACGATGCCGTTGAATTGCATCGCATATCCGCTAGAATTATAATTCGGATTTTTGATTTTCAGAATCTCCTCTGTACCATATAAGATAGCATTGATAGCAGATTCATCAATGTCTTCAATCGGATCTTTCAGGTTGAAACCATACTTATCGGCAATGGCTTCTATTTGAGCAAAAATCCAGTTGTTTTTATATTCTCCCAACGGAACAATCCCCCCGTTTCTCAGGCTTTTCTTTGGATCAGGGATAATCTTATTGAGATCGACTTCAGTTACTTTTCCTAAACCATGACAACGTGGACAAGCACCATACGGAGAGTTAAAGGAGAAGAGGTTAGGAGCCGGTTCATCATAGGAAATCCCAGATGTAGGACACATGAGAAATCGACTAAAGTGGCGCACTTCGTTTGTATCGGCATCGAGAACCATCATGCTGCCTTTACCATGTTTCATCGCAAGTTTGAGCGATTCAGAAATGCGTTGAGTAACATCGTTCGTTACTTCAATCCTATCGATAACAATTTCAATATCATGCACTTTGTACCGATCTAACTTCATCCCAAAGGTGATGTCGAGCACTTGTCCATCCACCCGAACTTTGAGATAACCCATTTTACGGATTTGCTCAAATAATTCGCGGTAGTGTCCTTTTCTTCCTTTTACAACGGGTGAAAGAAGGCTGATTCTTTTTTCTTGGTAATCCTGTATAATCAGCGCTTGGATTTGTTGTTCCGAATACCGAATCATCTTTTCCCCTGTTACATAGGAAAAAGCTTCACCAGCACGGGCAAAAAGGAGACGAAGGAAGTCATAGATTTCGGTAATTGTTCCAACTGTTGATCGTGGATTTTTACCGGTAGTTTTTTGCTCAATAGAAATAACCGGACTTAAACCTGTGATTTTATCCACTTCTGGACGTTCCATATTTCCAAGGAACTGTCTAGCATAAGCTGAAAAGCTTTCAATGTATCTACGCTGTCCTTCAGCATAAATGGTATCAAATGCTAAGGACGATTTTCCACTACCGCTCAAACCGGTAATTACAACCAATTTGTTGCGAGGGATACTCACATCTATATTTTTGAGATTATGTTCGCGGGCACCGTAAACTTCAATGGAAGCCTCACCTACGGAATCGATTATTTCCATGGAAAAACAAACGGCGAAATTAGTCATTTTGTTCCCGGAAACAGCTATAGTAAACTTCTATCAACTTCGTTTAATTGGAGATTTTCCCCGAGTTGTAAATACATTCCAAAAACTTCTGGAAAAAGGAAATCTAAATAAAGGGAATTACATATCTGAATTGAACATAATGAGTGTGAATATATTGATCTGTCTAACCTTTTATGGGTTAAGCGCTTGACAAATGAAATAAACAATCGACCTTAATTAATGCAAAGTATCGCTTACAGGAACAGCTGGTTCAGAATTTTCAATCTCAGCCATTTTCATCAATGCATCATAGTTTTTAACACTCGGATGAGGCATTTTAATCTTGTATTTGATATGATCAGGATTGGATAATGTTTCTGATCTCAGCCAAGGGTTGAAGTATTTAAGTAGTTTATAATTAATACCTTGTTGTTCAGCAAATAGAGCTAAGTCGGTAATGCTACTATCAACTTGAATTATTTGACTAGGAATAGGAGGATACAAATCCTTTTTCCTATAGATGAATCCATATCTACGAGGATTACTCAGGATTTCTTTCATCGCTAGCACACGAAATACATACCGAGCTGTTTCTTCGTTGAGAAGCAAATCATAGTAGTTATTTGCTTTCTGACGGATGAGTTGTCGTTGAATTCCGTTCAATCCAATATTAAAAGAAGCGGCTGCTAAAGTCCAGTTTCCCAGAGCATCGTGGGCTTCATTAAATAATTTGCAAGCAGCTTCGGTTGATTTTTCAACGTGGTAACGTTCGTCAATTTCTTCATTAATAGTTAAGCCATATGCTTGGGCTGTGCTAGGAATAAACTGCCAATAACCTGCAGCACCTTTACCAGATACTCCATGCATGAAGCCACTTTCAACAACAGCTAAATACTTGAAATCGTCAGGAATGCCATTACGTTTAAGAATCGGTGTAATAACAGGAAACCAGCGATTGGAGCGTTTGGCAAGAAGTAAGGTTTGCGATTGCCAGTATGTATTGACTAAAAATTCTCGGTCGATTCGTTCGCGAACTTCAAAATCCTGAAGAGGAACAGGTTCTCCGGCAAAGTTTAGATCATTGGGAATATTGACCGAAAAGACTTTGTAGCTATCGGTGAAATATTTCTGATAAAGATCGTCGTTAGTTTGAACACGTGCCGAAAAGTTGAACAGTCTAACAAAGCCTAAAGTACCCAATAAAAAAGATAGCGACACGGCTACTTTCCACCATGTTTGGGGTATTCGGCTGAAGATCTGTTTTAACCTCACGTTTTACTTTTAGGTTTGCTCAATAAAGTTGTAGAATATAGAGCTCCACCAATTACTAAAAACAAGATACTAAATCCTAACGAGTGAAACCATCTCCAGGTTTCGATATTGTTGATTATAAATACTCCGCAAACCATCGTTGTAATAGAAATCGCGATCATCAACATAGCTATATGTCGATCACTTAAACCCATGTAGGATAAATGATGTGTAGTATGATCTCGACCACCAACAAACGGACTTTGACCACGTTTTAAACGGTTAATCGATACGGTTGTTGTGTCACTAATGGGTACGATGAAAAGTAGGGCAACGAGAAGAATTTGTTTTTCGGGGATAAGTTGACCGAAGTAATCGGGTGCATTCCAAAGGAAATTAATTGACATTCCAGCTAAAAATGCACCTAAGAATTGTGAACCACTGTCACCCATGTACATTCGAGAAGGATTCCAATTGTAATAGAGGAAGCCACCAATACCAGCAATTACTCCGAGTAATAATACTAGATCGAGGTTAAGGAAATCGCCACGAAATACTAAAATCATAGCTAAACCAATGCATATTACAGTAGATACACTTGCTGTAATTGCATCCATATTATCGAGCATATTGATGGAATTCATCATTCCAACAACCCATAAAAAGGTTAAAGTTATATTTAGCCATTCCCAAGGAAACGTTTGAATGCAGTTATTCGTGAGAATGAATAATAAGGCACATAAAAACTGTACAGCGAACTTTAGAAATGGTTTGGTATTATATGCATCATCTGCTAATCCCATCAGGAAACCGAGCGAACACGCAGTTAGTAAGCCAAGAAATTGACCATTTAGGAGAATTTGTTCATTCCCAAAAAAAATGGCAAAAAATACAATCGATACCAGAAACAACAAGAAAAAAGAGACACCTCCAAAAGCCGGTTTGGTAGTTGATGCCCAACGTACCTGATTTTCTTCGTTTTTGGCTCCCAAATTCATCGAGAATTTGATTAGGATCCCATTAATTACAAGGGAAATCAGAAACATCCCCGCGATGTAAACAAGATAAATAACAG
>JBIKOC010000145.1:0-5240 GCA_044358335.1 Flavobacteriales bacterium
ATTTAAGAGATGACAAAGCCCCATATGACCATGTTGCGATTTTTGATGAAGCCCAGAGAGCTTGGACAAAAGAGCAAACAGTTAAATTTATGCAGCAAAAAAAAGGGATACCAAATTTTCAATATTAGGAACCTGAATTTCTAATTTCTTGTTTAAATAGACACAAAGATTGGGCTGTAGTAATTTGTTTAGTCGGGGGAGGACAGGAAATTAACACAGGAGAAGCTGGTATTTCTGAATGGCTTTCTGCAGTGAGTAATCAATTCTCTCATTGGGAAACTAGAATTTCTCCAAATTTATTTGATAGCGAATATGCTGCTCAAAAATCGATTGAAAAATTGAAAGCAATAAGTGATGTTGTTTTTAATGAAAGTCTTCACCTGTCAGTTTCAATGCGTTCTTTCAGAGCAGAATATTTGTCAAAATTAATTAAAGAAATATTGGATATTGATGATAATGCAAAAAACACATTATCTAATTTAAAAGATAAATATCCAATTGTATTAACAAGAGATATTGAACTTGCGAAAAAATGGTTAAAAGAAAAAGCTAGAGGTTCTGAACGATATGGAATAGTTGTTTCCTCTCAAGCATATCGTTTGAAGCCATTGGCAATTGATGTGAAAACACCAATAAATCATGTTAATTGGTTTTTAGATGGAAAGGATGATATTCGTTCCTCTTTTTTTTTAGAAGATGTTGCAACTGAATTTCAAGTTCAAGGATTAGAGCTCGATTGGGCTTGTGTTACTTGGGATGGTGATTTAAGATTCGCTAATGACAGTTGGAAACCATTTTCATTCGTTGGAAATAAGTGGCAAAATATTCACAAAGAAGTAAGAAAAAAGTATTTGATTAATTCATATAGAGTTTTATTAACAAGAGCTAGACAAGGAATGGTAATAGTAGTTCCTGAGGGAAATAACGAAGATCACACTAGGAAGCCAGAATTTTATAATGCAACATATAATTATTTGAAAGGGATTGGGATAAAAACAATTTAATATTTGAATAAAACCAAATTATTTTAAATTATTCTTTTAACTGAGCTGGAAACCTATTCCACCTCATCGGTCAATGTAGAATCGGAGATTATCGTCCTTACAGCCGAAATCGCCGCCCTCGAAAGTTACATGAATTTACTACCCGAGGGAAGCAAAGCCAAACGTAAAGCCAGCACCAAACACAAAGTAGCCGAAGGGCGCTTAAGTGGCTTACTCGATCGTCAAGGGAACTTTGGTTTAGTAGCACTCATCAATCGCCAACTCGATGCCGGCCAATTAGAAGCCCAAATCACCGCCGTAGACGACTTCATTGCTCAAGTCACAGCACATAAGTCCACTTTATAATTTCACGCACACAATAATCGAAAGCAACTCTGGAAACAGGGTTGCTTTTTTTGTTATTTATCAAATTTCAAAAGGATAAAACTATTTCACTACTTTCCCTTTTCAATAGTTCTCTATGCTCAAATCCACCCAATTCCATTTATTCTTCTGTTTCCTTTGGGTGCTAATCTCCCTCAACGCCTGCACCGGACAAACTCCATCCCCAGCTCCAACCGATAATAAAGCGAAAGCATTTGCTCAATTAAGCAGGGACTCGCTGGTAAAACGTACGCAAAGTATTGGTATTTACACTAATTTCACTTGTGGTATTCAAGACAAAGCGGGTATACTCTGGTTCGGCTCCTGTGGTGATGGTGTGTATCGTTACGATGGAAAAGATTTTATCCAATTTACCACGAAAGAAGGACTTAGTAGCAATTGCATTTGGTCTCTGTTAGAAGATCGTTCAGGTCGTATTTGGATTGGAACTTCGGAGGGTATTTGTCGCCTCGATGGGGAAACCATAAAACGCATTCCGATAAGTGATCTAATCCGACCTATTACAGATAATGCTTATTATTCCGAATGGGGTACCAAAAAAACAATCTGGAGCATATTGCAGGATAAAAATGGAATAATGTGGTTTGGGGCAGGTGATGGGGTTTACTGTTTCGATGGATTTAATTTCAGCCTTTTTCTAGCTAATAAACAAGTCGAAAATAAAGACAGTTTGCACCTAAAAGTAATTTCCGATATGGTGGAAGATGCGAATGGTAACATTTGGTTTGCTTCCGGCATGCCACCTGGTTATGAAGGACTTATCAAATACGATGGAAAATCACTCACACGTTTTCGTCCGCAAGACGAGGGCTGGTTTCGCAACATCGTAAAAAGTAAAAACGGTAATTTATTATTAGCTACACGCCATTATGGAGTTTGGAGCTACGATGGAAATACCTTTAGCGATTATCCTCAGCCCGATAAATTAATAGAAGGTTCATTAAATGCCATTTGGGAAGACAAAACTGGCGAAATCTGGGTAGCTTCTGATTATGGTATAGACAAAGGCGATACGTTGGGAGGATTGTGGCATTCTAATTTTAAAGGCAATCCATCCTCAAGCGCACCCTTTACCAAAGTCTTCAACAAAGAAGTCTATTTTGTGATGGAGGATAAAGATTCCAACATCTGGTTTAGTTCGATGGGAATGAGTTTGTTTCGGTATGATGGGAAATCGGTAGTGAAATTTTCTGAATAATATATTATCATTTTCGCTTCATTGGAACATATTTGAGCGAGTGCTGTTTGGCTTGAATTCATCGCATTGAAAAGTATTTAGTGAATCAACACCACCAACAAAAATGGATTTCATTTCTCAATTAAAAGCAAAAAACGAAACACTCTTTTATTACGGACTTATATGTCTTGTTTTTTCGCTGCTATTCCTTGCGTTGACTAAGATTTCCGCGACTCAAGTGTACAATGTGAGCGCCTGGTACAAGCCCTTTAAATTTGCCTTTTCTACTTTTTTGTTTGCTTGGGCAATGGCTTGGTATTGCTCGTATTTACCTTCCTTCAATATTACTTTATTTAATTGGACGGTTATTATTTTATTGGGTTTCGAAATCATTTACATAGCATTCCAAGCATACCGTGGACAATTATCTCATTTCAATTTAAGTACACCGGTTTTTGCGGCTTTATATTCCATGATGGCCTTAGCAGCTACCATAGTTACCCTGTATACCGCTTATGTTGGAATCCTGTTTTTCACCACTGCATTTCCTCAATTACCGAATTATTATGTGTGGGCCATTCGGTTAGGGATTTTAATTTTTGTGGTCTTTTCGTTCGAAGGTTTTGTCATGGGGTCTCGACTCACCCATACCATTGGCGGTCCAGATGGGGAATCGGGTATTCCGCTGTTAAATTGGAGCACCAAATATGGCGATCCGCGCATTGCTCATTTTATTGGAATGCATGCTTTACAGGTTTTACCTCTACTTTCATTTTATGTAATTAAGAACACCAAAGGCATCCTAGCACTTACCATTGTTTACCTGCTTTTGGCGGTATTTACGCTTATTCAAGCATTACAAGGAAAGCCTTTGTTCAAATCAAAGTCTGCTAAAACGGAAGTGAACGCTTAGTTTTCAGCGCATTCAGCGAAATAGAGATTTTCATTTTGTGTGATGATTTTTAAGTAGATTGGACTTCAGAAGCATTTGTCATTCCGCGCTGTGGAGTATTTAAATGTGAATGCATTCTGAAATAAATTTAATTCCATTCTGCTTGAAACATATCCTTCTGCTTTTCCTGCTCATCAGTGCTACATTGGGGGCAAGCGCCTGCAGTATGTATAAAATCACCAAGGCTGGTAAAACATTCGTGGGAGATAATATCGATTACTGGGATGCAAATTCACGCATGTGGTTTGAAAACGGCCAAAGCGATGAAATGGGCGCTGTTTATTTTGGTTTTGACAATCTATACCCACAAGGGGCTATGAACGAAAGTGGACTCGTGTATGGGAGCCTTAATGTTACTCCGCGTGAAGTCCCTGCCAATAAGCATCTACTTTCTTTTGATGGAAGAATGGTAATGCGCGATATAATGAAAACATGCAAGACGGTTGGAGAAGTATATTCCAAACTCATTCAATACAACAGAACACCCATTGGCGATGGAATGCTCTATTTTGTGGATAAATCAGGCGATTATCTGATCGTGGAAGTAGATACGATGATACGTGGAAATGATTCGCATTATGTGATTTCCAATTTTTGTCCCTCACAAACGCCCGACTTCAGTACAGTTGAGATTCCCTTTTTTCAAAGCGCCCGAAAAATGATGAAGGCCCAGGTAGATACTAGTTTAAATTATTTGACGGCATTAAGCGATACTCTTCACCAAAGCTGGGCAAATAACGTGGGTGGCACTCAATACACCTTGATATTTAATTTATCGGAAGGGAGCTTTCAATTGTTTTATTACCACGATTTTAAAAATCCAATTAAATTCAATTTAAAAGCGGAATTAAGTCGTGGTAATCGGATAGTATCCATTCCAGATGTATTCCCTAACAATGCTCTAGGACATGCGCAATTGGCGCAATACACAAAGGCTCATGATTTTATTAAACAAGTAAAAAATACAGATTTGGCAAAAGATTCCATTCAACTTGCTACGTATATTCAATCCGAAGGAATCGGCCCCATGATTAATTTCTTTCAAAAGGAATTGTATTTTCAAGGCTATGATTTTCTAAAAGCGGATAAAAAAGTATCGGCCATCAATCTTTTTAAATTAAATGTTAAGTATTGTCCCAAATCTTGGAATAGCTATAATAGTTTGGGTGATGTTTATTATGATTCAAAGGAATATGCACTTGCTTTAAATTACTATTCACGATCTATCGCTTTATATCCTGACAATGCCAACGGGCTTAAAAGAAGCCAGAAGATTAAAAAGCACTTGAAGAACTGATATGCTAATTTCCATTAACCCCAAACTCCCTATGCGGGACAAGTCAATAACGCGAGATTTTTATATCCATAAATTGGGATTTAACTTGTTTGGAAGTGCCGATTATGAGGGTTATTTGATGCTTGAAAAAGACGCAGTGCAAATTCATTTTTTCGAATTTAAAGACTTGGATGTTTATTCAAATGATGGACAAGTCTATATTCGAACTGATGATATTGATAAGCTTTATCAATTCTTTATAGATAGAAATGTTCAAATTCATCCCAATGGACATTTGGAATTAAAACCATGGCGACAACTAGAGTTTTCACTGCTTGATCCAGATCATAATCTGCTAACTTTTGGTCAAAGTATATAGTTTTTCTTAAAACATTTTGGGGAAATGGAATCCTTCTGTATTTTAGTTTTTTATTCAAAATTCCCTAA
>JBIKOC010000436.1:0-5216 GCA_044358335.1 Flavobacteriales bacterium
AACCGTTTGACTAATTGTATCAACACAACCAGAAGCTACATTTTGTCCGTATAGCTGAATCGTTTGATTTCCAGTTGCGGTGTAGATATGATTTAAAGAAGCTGAAATTGGACTAACCGTTCCATCACCAAAATCAATAGTTACGTTGGAACTATTCAAGGAAGAATTGGTGATTTGTACTTGACTGCTTTCACAAATGGATGGCTGATCAATAGTGAATGCGAGTTCTGGTCCAGCTAAAACAGTAACAGTATTCAAAATCGTATCAACCAAACAGAAATTCGAAACAGTGAGCATTACGTTGAATACTCCGGGAGATTCGTAAATATGAGATACAGAATCTCCGGCTGTGCCCGTGCTATCGCCAAAATCCCAGAGATAGTATGTCAAATCTCCTAATGGAAAATTAAAATCTACTTCCAGTGGAGCGCATCCTACAATGGGAGTTTGAGCCGTTGGATTGATCTGATCGGGATACACTATAACATTCGTGGCAGCATTAGCATTTCCACAGGTATTGCCTATTTGAAGGGTGATTGGAATAAAGCTAACCGTATCGGTTGTGGTGTAAGTATGAGCTGGTGGAAGTGAATCGGTTGATGTAGTTCCATCACCCAAATCCCATAAAAACCAATCGGGAGAGCCATAACTCACATTCTGTATCACAGCCGAAAATGGCGAGCATCCTTGACTGTAATCGGTTCCAATTAACGCAACCGGAACAGGACGTATAATCACTGAATCGACAGCCGTTCGAGTCCCACACATGTTGCTAACCGAAAGCGTCACATGATAGAGTGAATCAGCAATGATTGGAGCAGCAAAAACAGGTAAAACCGGAATCGTATCAGTAGAACCCGGACCCGATGGACCAAAATCCCACAAATAAGATATCATATAACCAGTTGAAGTGTTGGTTACCGTTTCTTGATGTGGTCCACATACAACATTATCGGCTAAACTAAATGCTGCTGTTGGTGGAGCAACAACTGTAAAGTAAGCAGTATCGCGGGTTTCGCAGTTATAGATCGAATAACAGATTTGTTCGATTTGATATGTGCCAGCAGTAGCAATATTCACAACAGGTGAAGCCAAAGTACTCGTTTGAACCACGGTGCCCGACACGGTATTCTTCACATTCCACTCAAATGTGGCAGCTGCTCCTGAGCTCAAATTTGTCACTTGAACTGGCGTATTGATACAGAATAGTGGATTGATGGATAAACCCGGAACTGGCATTGGAACAATGGTCACAAGCAAGGTATCGGTATTCGAACACGTGGTTGCTGGGTTTTGATAGGTGTAAAGAACTTGATTCACACCATTGTTAGCTGTAGCTGCACAAAATTGTCCGCTTGCAGCATTGGCAATTCCAGGTCCTGACCATGCTCCGCCAAGTGGTGATGGAGCAGCCAGATTGAAACACGGATCAGCGGCACATAATTGCTGATCTAATCCAGCCTGCACAATTGGTAATGGATGTATCGTAACTAGTGCCGTATCATACACCAAACAAGAACCTCCACCCACAGCATAAACCGCATTGAATGTTCCTACAGTATTGCTGATGAATGCCCCATTCGCATTGATCCAACTAGGATTAATCCAAGTACCAGCGGGTGTCCCAGTCAATTGGTGTGATAAGTTTGAAAAGCAAAATGCCGTATCCGGACCAGCATTCGCAGCTGTTGGAATACTTACGTTAATCAACACCGTATCACGATTCACACAGGTGTTAGCATCGGTGTAGGTATAATAAACTGAAAAAGAACCTGCTGCACTTGGTGTATACGTAGCTGTATCCTGCGGAGCGATTACGTTTGAGCCGTATGTTAGTCCAGCTCCAGTCCAAAATCCACCTGCCGGACTAGCCGTTAACTGACTTCCAAAAGGAGTTAAACACACATTGAGGACGGCCGGATTGAGAACAATGTTGGGAAGTGCATTCACAGTTACTTGCAAGCCATCCGATGCAGAACATCCGGTTGCTGTTGACGTGAAGGTATATGTGATTGGAAAAACACCTGCGCCCGAAACACTCGGACTAAAAACTCCTGTGGTTGCATTTGTAATTCCTGTTCCTGACCATGACCAAGTTCCACCCGAAGTTGGACTTTCACCTGGAAAAGTATAAGCTGGAGAATTAGCACAAAGTGTTACATCCGAACCAGCATTTACGGCAGGAGGAGCAATAACAGTTACTTGTAAACTTCCGCCCACGGCACAAAATCCAGCTCCAACCGAATAGCTTACAACAAAAACTCCAACAGCATCGGGAGTAAAAACTCCACCCGAAGTTAAAGTTGCGGAACTGCTGGTCCAGTTTCCACCAGGCGTGGCAGCGTACAACTGAAAATTCCCGCTATTGAGACACACAGTTGTATCAGGCGTAAGTTGAAGCGCTCCAGGAACTTGAACATTCACTACCATGGTGTCAGAACGAGTACATCCTGAACTGGTGATGGTGTAAAAGAGTGAATCGGTTCCTGCTGCAACAGGTGTGTAAGCTCCAGAAGCTGTTACATTATCGCCTGTCCAAGTTCCTCCGGCAGGAGTTCCATTCATTTGGATGGTGGATGGATTGAGACAGATAGTTTGATCTGCACCTGCATTAACTACTGGAACAGGATTGACTGTTACCAGAGCCACATCCGTCGCCTGACACGAATGAGCATCGGTAAGTGTAACGGTGATATTGGTTGTTGAAGTTAGATTGGCTACTACACTTGCACCAACTGAAGCACTTAATCCAGCTGAAGGATCCCAAGAGTAGGCATAAGGACCTAATCCACTTGCCCCAACTGCGGTAAGTGTTGCAGGTGTGCCTTCACAAACGGTTGGGTTATTCACGTTTACCGTTGGAGATGCATAAACGGTCATTTGCATCAGATCAGATGAAGCACAGGTGCCTGAACCAAAACTGTAGGACAAATTGATTACTCCTGCTGCAGTTGGAGTGAAAAGCCCAGAAGCAGAAACACCCGGTCCAAACCAAGTTCCACCAGCAGGAGCACCATTGAGTTGCAGCGGAGTTGCACCAACGCAAATTTGTTGATCTAAACCTGCACCAGCAGGACTCGGATTGACCACACTCACAATGATTTGACTGCTCGACGAACAGGTATTAGCATTAGTGAATGCGTATGTTAGCGTGTAATTTCCTAATCCCGGTGGGGTGAATGCTCCACTAGTTGTTACGCCAATTCCAGACCAAGTTCCACCTGCTGGAGTACCCGTAAGTTGGGTTACTTGCGAATTATTACACACCGAAATATTTAATCCTGCGGAAACGGATGGAAGCGGATTTACGGTTATGCTTGAAACAGCATTAGCCGTGCAAGTATGAGCATCGGTTACGGTAACTGTGTAGCTCGTAGAAGATAAAGGTGCGGGAGAAGTGGTAACAGATGCTCCAGAACTAGAACCTAATCCGGCACTTGGTGACCAAGAATACGTGTAAGGTCCTAAACCAGCAGCTCCAACAGCAGTAAGCGTTGCATTAGCTCCAGCACATATCACCGGGCTATTTACTGAAACTGTTGGTGGTGTGTATACCGTGATAATTTTTTGACCCGAAACAGCACATGGTCCAGTACCAAAAGAATAGATTAGTGTGAAGCTTCCTGGAGTTGTAGGATTAAAAATACCACCTGATGTAACGCCAATTCCAGTCCATGTTCCTCCTGATGGAGTAGCTATAAGTTGAATGGCAGGTGTTCCTGGACAAAGCGACTGATTGGCACCGGTATTTACAGCAGTTGGGGTAATGACTGATACGATAACTTCATCGTTTACAGCAGGACAACCCGTTCCGACAGAAGCAGGAATGGTATAATTAAGAGCGAAGTTTCCTGTAGCACTTGGAGTGAATAATCCAGATGAATTCACACCTGAACCCGACCAATTACCACCTGCTGGAGATCCTGTTAATTGAAAGGCAGGAGATCCTACACAAACCGATTGGTCTAAACCAGCATTGACTGTTGGGGCTTGGTTTACTGTAACGGAACGATTGGTAGAAGCCGCACACCCGGATAAACCGCTTATACTTGCCGTTAATGTGACGGTATATGTTCCAGCGGATAGAAATGAAAACGATGGAGATGTAGAGCTCGCATTGCTAGCACCCGAATATGCCCAATTACTAGCAGGAGAAATACTCCAATTGTATGAATAAGTGGGAGTGAAGCAAGATGCAGGTGATATTGAAGTTGTATTGTTAGCTGTTACACTCAAATTAGGAGGAATACAACCAAAACTTGGGTTCAGAGTAAACTGAGGATTGGGCGGAGGAACCACACACACAGGAACTGAAATCGTATCGAGTCCGCAGGTATTGGCAACCCAAATTTTCACCCGGTAACTTCCAGCAGTGTTGAACGTAACGCTAAGTGGAGTTGCACCTTGCGACCACACGTCGAAATCGGAGGCATTGGGAAAACCATTGTTGCTTCCCATACTTGCAGCACTAGCCGACCATCCTGCAGCTGGAGAGATAGTCCAGTAAGAAATTGCCCCCGTGGTGGAGCAAGTGTACCCGGCACTTGGGTCAATGTAAACACCTTGTGAGGAAGTGTTGTTAAACGAAACCGATGAGCCTACACACACTGTTGAATTAAGTGGAGAGAGAATCGCATCGGGTGGAGATGAAATTACGATTGGTGAAACTGCAGCCGTGAAAGGCGAATTGGTTGGACTTGAAGCCGTGATTGTTGCTCCAAAAACATTGTTGGTTGTTTGGAAAGCTGAACCACACGAATTGGTAGTGTATGTATGCGTAACTGAAGCAGGAATATTTCCTTGAGTGAAGTTCAAAACCGGACTCCCATCTCCAAAATTGACCACATAAGAGGTGTTTGCCGGATTACCTGCAATGTTTGTAATCGGAAATGTTAACGTATACGGAGCACACCCAGCTGTATTCCCATTTGAATTGAAGCCCAGCGTTAGCTGCGCAAATACTGGGATTTGAAGCAGAAAAAAAACAAAAAGTAATAATAGCAACTTAGCTATTTTCGGCACACATTAGAGATAGTAAATGCAAAAGTAATAATAACAAAATTGTTTAACGCTTCATTAACATAGTAGGTTACCAATTTTAGGATGGTTTTATTTGAAAAATAAGATTTTGATTTTTTCAAGGACAGGAACCAGTATGCAAATTATAAATTCACTCAAGTGGCTGATTTGCGTGGCTTTTTGTTTATTTGAACTAT
>JBIKOC010000293.1:0-3489 GCA_044358335.1 Flavobacteriales bacterium
ATGTAGTCATCCTCAAAAAAGGAAATGTATTAAGCAGCGGAAAAGTGGAACAACTTCTTTCCGATAACAAACGCATTGAATTAGGGGCTGATGACCTTTCCGCATTGAGAAATACGATTCAATCTTTTACAGGGATCAGTAATATTCAAGATAACAACGGGTTTCTGATTGCCGATTTAGCTGATGAGCTTGATGCTGCTAGCATTAACAAACTACTACAAGAAAAAGGAATCCTACTCAATCACTTAGTAGTAGTGAAGTCGGATCTAGAAAGTGAATTCTTAAAATTGGTGCAAAAATGAAAAGGCTACTCCAAATCGAATGGCTGAAACTAGCCAGCTACCGCACCTTTTACGTATTTACCGGATTTTATGTACTGCTGATTTTCTTAGTCTATTATGGCTTCGACAGATTCACTTCCACTCCGATGATTAACCTCAGCGTGGTGTATCAATTTCCAAACGTATGGTATTACATCGCCTACGTTTCGAGTTGGTTCGCGCCTGTGCTCGGACTATTAATGATTAACCTAGTATCGAATGAATTCTCTTTTCGCACGCTGCGTCAACACGTCATCGACGGACTTTCTCGTGAAGAAATCCTAAAAAGCAAACTCCTTCTAGCCGCTGTAATCAGCATTGGCGCTGGTTTGGTGGCATTACTGAGCGGACTATTGTTTGGCTTCACCAAAGGCGGAGGTGCCAATTCGGGTGATATTTTTTCTGAGATGACTTACTTGCTGCGAGCCATGTGGGTTTGCTTTGGGTTGATGAGTGCAGCGATTCTGATAAGTCTTATCGTTCGTCGCTCCGCTCTTTCAATCCTGGTTTTTATTTCACTGTATTGGATTGTAGAACCAATTCTTGGACGAGCTTGGCTGAGCGAATTATATCCCTATTTCCCCCTCAATAGCTTAGATGAATTCATCTCTTCACCTTTCAGTTTCGATTCGGTAAGTTTTGGCAAACAAATTACCCCAACTGGCGTGAATATCGCCGCGTTGATTTATCCCATTTTGTTTATTGTAGCTTCTTGGAGGTTGATTAAGACGAAGGATGTATAGAAGGATATACGTATTACGATTTACGTATTACGATTTTTTGAGGAGCCAATCATACGTTTCAATATTGTTTCAAAAACGAAAATCCTCAACCTAGCAGTTTTTCTCGTATATCGTACATCGTAAATCGTATATCATTAAAATAGCCTCTGATAACGTATTTTTGGTTTCTGTGAAATTCCTGACGAATCGTAGTCCTTGGTTATTGCTGGTATTGGCAATTCTCTGCTTGTTGGCGGCTGAGGCGGGATTTCATTTTACCCATTTCCCTGCTCCTGCCGAACAGAAATCGTTGCTCGAACACTACATCAAACAACGCGCTACCGATCTCGATAAAGAATCGGAAGCCTTTCGTCACGCGGGTTGTAGAGAACTTTCATTCTACGCCAGTTTTCCTGCTCACTGGGAAGAACTCTCGCTACAAAAAAACATGGCCTTTATTGGCTATTCCGAACGTTCGGTGTATTTCTGGACCGATAACTCCGTTCCGATTTCCACCGCAGGATTACCCTCAATTGATGAGAATAGCCTTCTCAAACTCAAAAATGGCTGGTATCTCGTAAGACGATATGCCGACGGGCCTTGCAATTTGCTTGGATTAGCACTCATTTGTCGGGAATATTCCTACCAAAACGATTACCTGCGAAATGGTTATCCCGGTTTAGAAAATCTTCCGGAAGGCTCACGGATATTAGCTGTGCAGGAAGATGGCGCCTTGCCAATTCTAGGTGATCAAGGTCAAACAATGGCTTGGTTTCTTCCCGATTCGGGAGGAGCTGATGTGGAAAAATATCCTACTTGGCCGGTTGTTCTTTCCATTGCAGGTTTGTTGATTTTCCTCTTGGCTGGACATCAAATCGCTTCTTCATACGCTAAACGAGGAAAATTTGCTGTTGCTTGGGTTTGGTGGCTGATTTTAATTGGCTTAAGAACCATCAGTTTCATCTTTCATTTTCCCGGTCCATTAGTGCATTTAGCGCTCTTTAGTCCGAGTGAATATGCAGCAAGTAACTGGCTTCCTACACTTGGAGACTTGCTCATCAATAGCGTCCTTTTCCTCTATTCTTCTTGGCTTTTATTTCAGTTAGGGAAAGGCATTTCGGCAAGATCTGCTCTACGAAAACCTTTGGTAGTTCTGCTTCTTAGCGTGATGCTATTCCTTTCTTGGTTTGTTGGTGACATTATTCGAGGCTTGATCATCAACTCCAGCATTTCACTCGATATTTCTGATGTCCTTTCCCTGACCTCCAGCAGTTACCTATCATTCCTGATTATCGGCCTACTCTTCGCGTCCCTGTTTTTACTCATGGACCGACTTAGCCGCTGGATTGCGCCTTGGCTAACACATGTTTGGGATTTACCGGTTTTATTGATGCTGACCAGTGTCGTTTTAACCATTGGATTGTACCTGTTTGATCCAGTCGACCTGATTGTGATTCCGGTTTCAGCCTTGATACTCTTGCTAATCTACTACTCTCGTAATCAAAGTAACGGTTTTGGGTACGCGCGGATTATCGGACTCATCATGAGTTTCGCATTTCTGGGCACATATCTATTACAAGCTAATAGCTCCGAACGCGAACATGAAAAACGTAAACTACTTGCCGGTAAAATATCGGCCGAACGTGACCCAATCGCCGAAAGCTTATTCCTCGAGGTAGAAAAGAAAATCCTCACCGATTCTATCCTCAAAACTTATTTGAGACCAAGTAGCGTAGCAACCGGACAAGTTCGCGACTTAGCTCAATTGTACTTCAACAGCTATTGGGAAAAATACAGTATCAATGTAAATGTTTTTGGGGCGGATGAATGTCCGATGACGGCTCTGTACACCACCTCGGTAAGTGATCCCATGAAGTTCGACTGGCTAATCGATTCCATTGGAATTCCAACCATGAGTGATCGGTTCTTCTTTATGGATAATGGTTCTGGACGAATCAGCTACATGGCTCGATTGCCAATCCTCAACGAGAACCGAGATTCCATTCCATTGGGAACGTTGTACATCGACTTCCAATCACGTTATACACCCGAAGAAATTGGTTATCCCGAGTTGCTACTCGATAAAATGGTAAGTACTCGCACCGACCTGAGTAACTACAGCTACGCTCGATACAACGAAGGAAAGCTTGTGTCGCATTATGGAACATATCCATATGAATTGTCGGATACACTTTTCCGGAAAGCTTCTGTCGAGGAATACACCTTCTTCCAAACCGATAAATTCAGCCACCTGATTTATCATCCACTTGATCACGCAAAACTGCATTCGTACGTAATATTAAGTCTGCCCAAAGCTGGTATTCTCGGATTGCTCACGCCATTTTCCTATTTGGTATTATTCTTCAGTTTATTGTTTCTGATTCCATTTTTGGGAATCGCGCTGCTCGAAGGCAGAAACCTCATTCGCATCAGTTTTAAACGTCGAA
>JBIKOC010000146.1:0-5204 GCA_044358335.1 Flavobacteriales bacterium
AAAAGATTTTTGGTATGTATAAGACTTTTCATAGGAATAAAGATTCAAGAGGTATTGGTTTATTCATTACAAAAAATCAATTAGAAAGTACTGGAGGTGAAATATCAGTTGAAAGCCAAGTTGGAATTGGGACTTGCTTTTGTATCCATTGGAAACCTACTACCTCCGAATAAATACTTTTACTTCAAATATTACATTACAAATACCATTTCCTGCCATTCGAAAGTTAATAAGTGAATTCAATCAATCATGTTATTAACACATACATATCTGTACATTTACTTCATGTATCACCTATTATATAATTGATGAATCCAGATTTTTTAGCTGAATTAATTTGCCGATTAATACATTTTACAAATCAAAATCTATACTTAACGGGAAAAGCAGGAACAGGTAAAACAAGCTTATTAAAAAAAATAGCTGAAGAAACGCATAAAAAAATAGCCATTGTTGCTCCTACAGGTGTTGCAGCTATTCAAGCTGGAGGAGTTACCATTCACTCATTCTTAGGAATTCATCCACATACATTCATCCCATGGGGACAAGTTCAGGAATCTAGTAGTTTTCAAATAGAAACTGCCTATACCTTAAATAGAAAACTAAGGCTAAATCAAGATAGAATAAACCTTATTCAAAACTTAGATATATTAGTTATAGACGAAATTAGTATGGTAAGATGCGATTTGCTTGATGCAGTTGATACTGTACTTAGAAAGTATCGTGATCCACAAAAACCTTTTGGTGGTATACAATTATTTATGATTGGTGATTTATTCCAACTTCCACCAGTTGTAAAAGAAGATGAAATGAAAGTGTTGTCATCTTATTATCCAGGATTCTATTTCTTTGAAAGTCATGCGTTACAAAAATATAATTTCCTCAAAATAGAATTAGAGCATGTATACCGACAATTAGATCAAAATTTCCTTCAAATACTAAATCAAATACGAAATGGAAATTTAAATGAAAGCATATTAAATCAATTATCTAAACATATAAAACCCAATATTATTAAAGAAAATGATGCAGAAACAATCATATTAACTACACATGTCAAAAAGGCAGATGAAATCAATAGTAATAAAATAGATAAACTACAAGGACCTGATAGGATATTCCAAGCCGAAATATCTGGTGAGTTTCAACCGGGATCATATCCGACAGATATTAGCCTAAGACTGAAAAAGGGAGCTCAGGTGATGTTTATTAAAAATGACAAAGAGAAGCGATTCTTTAATGGCAAACTTGGTAAAATAATTGACTGGGATGATGATACAAATGAACTATATATTCAATGCATAGGAGAAGAGGATGTAATTTCAATTAGCCAAGAAAAATGGAGGCAAATTAAATACACGTTTAATCCACAAAACAACTCGGTACAAGAAGACGAAAAAGGAGCCTTTTCACAATTCCCTATTCGGTTGGCTTGGGCTGTTACAATACATAAAAGTCAAGGTTTAACATTTGATCACGTAATAATAGATGCTGGTTCAGCATTTGTCCCTGGTCAAATTTATGTAGCAATGAGCAGATGTAGAACATTAGAAGGAATAACTTTAACACAAGCATTGTCTAACCGAGAATTATTACCTGATTCACAAATTATAAACTTCAGTAAAACTTTTAATACTGGAGAACAACTAATTGAAAATTTAAGTACGTATGAATTAAATCAAGTTTATATAAAAAGTCAAATTGCTTTTGATTTTTATTGGTTAAAATCCTTTATTCGTGAAACACAAGAACTTATAATCCCACAATTAAAGAAATTAAGTTCAGAAATTAAAGATCAAATTAAATTATTGGAAGAAGTTAATAATTCTATAGTACTTATTTCTAATAGTTATAAACCCAAACTTGACAAACTATTTCATCAACTTAATGACGGAATATTTCCTGAAGATGAATCGAATAGATTACCAAAAGGAGTTCAATACTTCCTCAATGAATTAATAAATAAAATCGGAATTCCAATACAACAAATAATTTGGGAGCTTCATAAAGAGAAAGGAACAAAAGCAATATTAAGTCAACTACGTTTGTTCGATATTCGAATTAAAAAATCAATTCGTTTACTACTTGAAGTTGAATACTTATTTCATGCATGGTTAAATAGAAGTGAAGTTAATTCGATAAAAAATTTACTTAATGAAGCTTTAAATGATTTTTATCAGAGGATTAACTACGTTGAAAATAATAAAATAAATGAACAAATCAAGCAAACTAAAAAGAAACAAATAAAAGGTAGTACACAAAAAATCACACTTGATTTATTTAGAAATGGTATAAGTGTATTCGATATTGCTTTCCAAAGAGAATTAAAATCTTCAACAATAGGATCGCACTTAGAAGGATATCTTGTTTCAGGTGAATTGAAAATTGGGGATTTATTAGATGAAAATAGAATATATGAACTGCAAAAAGCAATTCGTTCATTTCCAGAAGACGACAAAGCAGGACAAATAATTAAATCACTTCAAAATCAGTTTGAGACACATGAAATTAAGTGGGTACTAGTTTATGAAAAACAACTAAAAAAATAAAGAAAATGCCCCGTTGTGCGGTTAAAAAGTCAAAATGTGCTTGACCTCGTTTAAAGTCTTTTGATTTAGCATGTTTAAGAACTGTAGCAAGTAAAAGACCCAATTTTACTGGTGATTCTTGCAAAGAATCCTACGAAGCTTTTGGCAAAGTTCTTTTTGATAGAGAATTGATCACAGAATTGAGAAAATGTTGTTTCAAATCGTTTTCTTGTTTTACGATAGAGTGTGTTCAATTGTGTTGGTCCAAATTGATTTCTGCGCAATGGAATTATCAATTTAACTGAGTATTCTTTGAATAAACTTAATTGGATATTTTTGCCAAAATATCCTTTATCGCCAAGCTATGTTATGTTCTCCAAGAATCCTTTTGTCATATCATCTAATGTCTTAACATAATGGACATTAGCTTGAGTAATTGAAAAGTTATTAATTACCGAGTTTGAACCTACTACCATATGAAGTTTATTTCCAAAATAATGTGATTTGTCTATTGCTGAATACCCTTTTTGTGGTTGAAAATCTAAAACTTCTTTCATTATTTTCAAGCTATTGCAACGAAAATAACTACAAATTGGAAAAGGCATTGAATCAATGATAAATGTTTCTTCTCCTTCAGAAAGTTCAGTGCTAAGTTTTTCAGAAAGCTGGTCAATAAATGGTTGCAAAGTTCTTCTTCGTCGATATAAATTAGTCCTGACAGGAAGTGTTTTACAATAAAGCGGATATGAATTCTTGAGAATTGAAAAGAGCATGTTTTCAGAATCTATTTGCATTGCTTCTGCTGTAAAAGCAACTGCAACAATCTATATATCAGATGCTTTAGGCTGTTTTGGGTATCTGCGAAAGTTTCATTTGTCAAATTTTCGGCACCATACGCATTAATTAGTAATTGAAGGAACTTAGCTATACTTGTTCTGAGATTGTGTATATTAGATTTGTGTGATAAATATTCTAATATACTGTATATCTATTTAATGCACAACCTTATTTTGATTTATTTATTTACAAGTTCAATCGCACAACGGGTTTTATAACATATTAAATTTAAACAATTTTTTACCATTATCAATAGCTATTAAAGCGATGAACATGCATTCGTTTATTGTAACTATACGGAGTTAAAAAAAAGAATTATTGAGAATTAACACCTATAATAAGTTATAATGCGAAACTGTAGGTTTGATTGTTGAATTTTATTAAAATCTTGTCATTTGATACTGAATATTTTAGAAACAACATTGCCCATCAATAATCCTGTTTTAGCATTTTTATTGATTCTAACGGTTATTCTATTGGCTCCAATTCTGCTCAATAAGATTAAAATACCTCATCTCTTAGGGCTTATTATTGCAGGTGCTGTAATTGGCCCGAAGGGTATTAACCTACTGGAAAGAGACAGTAGTATTATTCTTTCGGGAACAGCTGGTCTTCTTTACATTATGTTTTTGGCGGGATTAGAAATTGATTTGAATGACTTCAAAAAAAACAGCCGAAAGAGTCTAGTTTTCGGAATATATACTTTTGTAATCCCCATGGCTATCGGGACAATTGCGGGGTATTATTTGCTACAACTTCCCATTTTATCATCGGTATTGCTGGCGAGTATGTTTGCCTCTCATACATTGATTGCTTACCCACTTGTAAGTAAAATGGGTGTTGCAAAAAACACAGCTGTTAATATTACTGTTGGAGGCACAGTTATAACAGACACACTCGCATTACTGGTGCTGGCTATTGTTGTCGGCATGACAGAAGGTGAAGTAGATGCAGCATTTTGGACACGTCTTTCTGTATCGATCGCTATTTTCGGATTAATCGTTTTATTCGTTTTTCCAATTATAGGTAGGTGGTTTTTAAAGAAATTTGATGACAATGTAACTCAGTTTATTTTTGTTTTGCTGATGATGTACAATGGTGCAATTCTGGCAGAAATTGCAGGATTAGAACCTATTATAGGAGCCTTCTTAACCGGGTTAGCACTCAACAAATTAATACCCCATACATCGGCATTAATGAACCGAATCGAGTTTGTTGGAAATGCCATTTTCATTCCTTTCTTTCTGATAGGAGTTGGCATGTTAATCGACTATCGGGCATTTTTTAAAGATTGGGAAACATTAAAAGTTGCAGGTGTAATGATATCGGCAGCATGCATTTCGAAATTCTTAGCGGCATGGCTAACACAAAAAACATTTCGATTTTCGTCCGATCAGCGTAAGTTAATTTTTGGCTTAAGTAATGCACAAGCGGCTGCTACATTAGCGGCTGTTTTAGTTGGCTACAACATAATTATAGGACAAACTCCAACAGGTGAGCCTATTCGACTTTTAAGTGAGAGTATTCTGAACGGAACAATTTTGATGATTCTCGTTACATGCACGATCGCTTCGTTTGTAGCGCAAAAAGGCGCAAGTAATTTAGCCTTGGCTGAAAATGAAAATACGGAAATCGATGAGAGTATTGGAGAGGAAATTTTGATTCCATTAAATAATATCGAATTAACGGATGGTCTGATTGAGCTTGCAATCTTATCAAAGTCGAAAAAAAATAATCGCAGGTTTTACGGTTTAGGTATTGTAGACACCGTTAATAAAAATGACGATGGCGAAAAGTATCTCAGGAAGGTATTGAGTCATGCAGCTGTATCGGCATCAG
>JBIKOC010000148.1:0-5129 GCA_044358335.1 Flavobacteriales bacterium
TCCAAATAAATGGTTCCGGTTTTACCAAACGAAATAGTTCCCCAGCAAGCCAAACCAAATAAACCAAGTGGAATAGTTCTATACCAGAGATATTCCTGACGAGCAGTAATCCAAGTAGTAATATCTCCTCGCTTCACTTGCTTATTTAACTCTACAGCAACTGTTTCAAGGGCCATACTATACAGGCTGTATAAGGCATAGAAAACGATTAGCGGAGGAAAAAACAGCACTGCAGCCATCAAGCCTAAAATAGCCATCAACAAAAAGGCAGCAATGAGAAATATAGCCCCAAACAACAATCGGAAGAAGCGGTAAAAGGCGAATGCTACTCCATTTAGTTTGTCTTCTCCGGGATAATGTTTCTCAATTAATTCCTCGTACCATCTTCCTAATATGCTGCCCGGCGTGAGGTTCCATCGTAGTTTCTTCGATTGTGAATTCCATTTATTCCCTAATGCTAACTGAACTAGCTTAACCACATTGTCGAGTTCTTTAACAATAGGCGCATCAACAATTTTAGGAGGCGGGGGCGGTGTTCGAAATGGTCGTCGAACTACAGGGTCAGGTCTACGTTGTGCTTCGGGTGAATTTATTACAGCTTCCGAACGGTTTAAAAGGAACTCACTTGCTTGCCGAGCTGATATAAAATGCTTGGATGCTTGTTCTTGTAAAAGCTCGTCACGATGTCGATCGGGATGGTACAATTTAGCTTTAGCCCGAAAAGCCTTACGCACATCGTCGTGGCTAACAGGTGATTGCAATTCAAGTATTGCGATTGCTTCGCGAATTGTCATCCAAAAATAAACTCAGCTGCAAACCAATTGTTGTATGATAGCTTGCAATTTCTTGCTGCAAATTTACACTACCTTTCGGCATTCTTCACATTCATGAAACTAACGCCTACCCGCACTCTGGCCGAAGTCGCCGGACTTATCAATGCTCGTTTCTCCGGAAACCCTGATCATCTCATTACTGGAATCAACGAAATTCATAAAGTTGAACAGGGAGATCTTTCTTTTGTAGACCATCCAAAATATTACGATAAATGCCTTAATTCTTCGGCTACTACCATTCTCATTAACAAAGAAGTGGATTGTCCCGAAGGAAAAGGTTTGCTCTTTAGCGACGATCCGTTTCGGGATTACAACTTTCTGGTTGACTTTTTCCGCCCTTTTGAACCTGCTTTTGCTTTAGTTAACTCTTCTGCTAAAATTGGTCGTGGAACAATCATTCAACCTGGCGCCTTTGTTGGAAATCATGTAGTGATTGGGGATGATTGCCTTATCCATCCTAATGTGGTGATTTACGACCATTGTGTTCTAGGCGATCGTGTTGTGATTCACGCCGGTACTATCATTGGTGCCGATGCTTTTTATTTTAAACGTCGCCCCGAAGGATACGATAAAATGAAAAGTTGTGGACGAGTTGTGATAGGTGACGATGTTGAAATTGGAGCCGGATGTACCATCGATAAAGGTGTTACAGGCGATACGGTTATTGGCCGAGGAACGAAATTCGACAATCAAATCCATATTGGTCACGATACCGTGGTGGGCGAAGATTGCTTATTTGCTGCTCAAGTAGGTGTGGCTGGTGTAGCAACAATCGAAAACAACGTAATTATCTGGGGCCAAGTAGGAGTTTCGAAAGATTTGACCATAGGAGAAGGAGCTATTGTGTTAGCAAAAAGTGGAGTAGGGAAATCACTGAAAGGCAAAACAACCTACTTTGGTATTCCTGTAGCAGAAGCACGTGAGAAAATGAGAGATATGGCTAACATCAAACGCATTCCCGATATTCTCGACACGGTCTATAATCGCAACAAGGAATAAATTGAGCTTTCGAAATATACGGGTGTGATAGAAACGGTTAAAGGAACAAATGATCAGCATTACAGGAAGCAGTTATATGCGCTGCTTCAGGTTACACGTGCAATCAATAACAACTTTACGGCTTCCGATCTTTTCAGTATTTACGAGTATATTCTAAGTCACCAACTCGGGTTTACTAAGTTTGCTTATTGCAGCTTTGACAGTATTTGGCGTTGGCCGATATGTGTTGGCGCTTTGCACGAAACCATGAGTATTCGTCCAGAAACCGATTTGTTCCCGTTTACCGAAATGACCTTTTTGGCGGAGCAAGACAATCCTCAACTTCAGAATTTCGATTTAATCGTTCCAATCCAACATAAAAATCAGCCACTAGCTTATTTACTTATTGGTGAATTGGATGTGGAAGCGATGAAAAATGAGCGCAAGTTCGACCTTGAGTTCATCCAAACAATTTGCAACATCATCGCCGTTGCAATTGAGAACAAACGGCTCTTCAAGGAGAATATCCAACAAGAAATGTATCGTCGCGAGTTGGAGATGGCTCGTGAAGTTCAAGCGATGCTCATTCCTTCATCTTTGCCGAACGATGAAGTTGTTGATTTTGCAGCATTCTATCAACCGCAACGTCAGGTTGGAGGAGATTACTACGATTTCATTCGGATCAATGAGGATGAAATGGTGTTTTGCGTGGCCGATGTTTCTGGTAAGGGAGTTTCGGCAGCTATCCTGATGGCTAATTTTCAAGCTTATCTGCGAGCCATGGTAATCAATCAACCCGATTTGAAAAAACTTGTGAGTGACTTAAACGACAAAGTAGTTCAAAGTGCAAAAGGGGAGAAGTTCATCACGCTATTTATCGCACATTACAACCAAAAAACACGTCAACTTAATTATGTAAACGCGGGACATAATCCTCCCATTTTACATACTCCAAATGGTGTAGAAATTTTAAAGTTGGGAACCACCGGATTAGGTATGATTGAAAAATTGTACCGCCTCGAATCGGGCGATGTGGAAATTCCTTCTAAATCGATTTTAGTATGTTATACCGATGGTTTAGTAGAGCAAGAAGATGATTCGGGAATCGATTTTGGGATGGAGCATCTTATCGAGTTTATTGAGCAACATGCCGAACTCAATTCAGACCAAATAAACTCGTCGCTAGTAAAACATTTAGCCACGTTTAAAGGAGATCAACCTTACGTGGATGATATCGCTTTACTTACTTGTCGATTTCACTAAGCTTTTCCGTAACAGGTTTTTCCTCCGGATGATTGTGAAACACATCTAGTGCAACCAACATGGCTATCATCGACCAAAATGGTGCTGAAGCTTTGTCCTGATCCAAGAAATTATTGAGAAAACTATGTAGGAAATAGGTCGATAATCCTATCAATATTCCTATTGCTAAAAACTTGACTTCTTGCGATTTAGCAGTTATATAAACGCGTCTTCCGGTTGCAATCGTTAGTATTACAATCACTATGTAGCAAAGCGATCCAATGATACCGGATTCGGCTAATGGTCCCAGGTATTCGCTGTGCGCATTTCCCAAAGTTCCAGCATTGGTACTCACATAAGTTAGTTCGTAAGAACGCTGATACGGGGCATATTGAAAGCGGTATGTTCCTGGGCCAAATCCTAAAATCGGTTTCTTTTGAAACATACGAATGGCCGATTTCCAACGATTGATACGTTCCAAATTGGAGGCATCATTTTTAATGTTGGATACCGATTTTAAGTGCTTCGCTAAATCCTGAGAAGAACTCTGTTTGTTGCTCGAAATCTTTTGCATGATGTTGTCTTGATAATAGAACAAGACCGATACAACGATTAAAAAACCACTAAAAACAATTCTCCAATTTATTTTCAGGAGGAATATTAAATAAACAACATAAGCACCAACAATACTTAGCCAAGCCGCGCGTGTGTATGAAACGATGATTCCGATGAAGATGATGAAAAAGAAAATCAAGGAAGTAAATCGTGCTTTGGGAGAATAGGATTTATCAAAGGCAAACACGAACATCACCGGTAGCATCATCGCGATCACAGCTCCATATATGGTGTGATCTTTAAAGAAGGGCTGCATCACCCAATAAAGGGCGTTTTTATCAATATTGTAATGGAAAAACTGAATGATGGAATAGATGATAACGATACTCAACGGAATCGTGAAAAGCCATATCCAGAAACGAATGTTCTCTTTTTTGCGAAATACTTGGCTGGCAACAAAATAAAACGAGACCACAAACCACATACGCGCAATGGTAAACTTGATCGAGACCAAAGGCATGGTGCTCGTTAAGGATGTGATGGACATCCAAAGTAACATCACAATTATGGCAATGGTTACAGGATGTTTGGTAATTCGCCGATCAAATCCTCCTTCAAACAATAATTTGAAAAAGAAAACCAACATCACCCCAAAGAGCAAAGGCTCGGTGGGTAAGGTTAGTGCCGCATATTCATTAAACTCAACGGTTAATGAAAAGGGGGTGAAAAACAGTATGAAGTAAACTAGCTTATCGAGTGAAACAAGCGCCGAAAACAAAATGAGAAGCACTACTGGAATCAATGGCAGCAGATAAAACTCCTGCGTGAGAAGCCAAGAATTTAGCGCGATAAAAGCACTAACAATCCCATAAAACCAAGCCGATGGGCGGGGCAGCAAACGGGCTAATTGCTCATTCAAAACGACTGCGGATTCGCTGAATATTTTCGATGATGATAGTAAGAACTACAGCAAGCAAAAATGTCGCAACTGTCGATACCAATACAATTAACCAACGTACTGGATAGCTTTTCTTTTCAGCGGGTTTAGCAAGATTCACCACGAATTTATGTGGGATTTTATCTGTCGCATCAACTTTAGCTTCCTCGTATTTCGTTTTCAAACGACTCAACGATTCGCGGTCGTGTTCCATGTCCTGCGTAATAGACGTGTACAAACCTCCGTATTTAGCGAGGATGGCCATTTTCTCATCAATACTGCGAGTCGCCGAAGCACTTCCTGCCATCAATGCTTTACCATACGCCTCACTCAAACGTTCTACTTGAGCATCGTAATCGAGTACACCCAAATCGCGCAGCTTGTTCAAGGTGTCTTCGCGAGCTTGCAGATAATGTGTAAAGTCGAAATATTCCTTTTGTACAATTGCCAATGCTTGTGAGGCGCGTTCGTGTTGCATACGGGTTTTAACCGTGTCCAATAAAGTACAAATCTCATTCGCGATATCGGCTGCCAGCTTAGGATCTTCATCCATTACATCCACACGAACAGATAAATACTCGGTT
>JBIKOC010000149.1:0-5128 GCA_044358335.1 Flavobacteriales bacterium
TGCAATTGTATGTGGCTCTTCGCGTCCAGATCTGTTTTGGCTGATTTTATTATACGTATCAAGCAATACAGCAAAACTTTTATAAGCGTCTTTAACCTTAACCAAATTGGTTCCTACAAACCTATCGGGGACAAACGAATCGTTAACTATAACCAAAGATGCTTTGGTTGAATAGATAAACTCTTCATATTTAGGATTGGCCAAGAATGTAAGAGAACCTGGTTCGCCCTCTTCAATTTTTGAAAGTCGATTAACCCTCACTTCGGGGTCACCCTCTACTCTGCCCTGAAGCAGATCGGCAATCTGTTGCGCTGTAAATTCCATTCGTTTCTAATGATCCGTGTCTAACTCTTTTGGATAACACAAGAAGTATTTCCGGGTTGATTCGGACAAAACCGACATTCGCAATTGATCTGAAGCTTCTCGAATTTCGAGAACCTTGCCTGATTTGAGCAGAATGTTGATTTTCTCTTCTCCATCTTTGTAAGCACTGTTTGTAATGCCACCCGTAAAAACAAAATAACCTGCTTCTACTTCCGAAAAACCTCTGCTTTGCCATTTTTGGCTCAGCGCTTCGACTTCTGCAGCATCAAAAGGTTGAACATCCAAGCGAATTTTTAACAGCTTTCGTTCAATCAGTCTGGTACTCAGCTCCGACAAGATTTTATCAGAATGTGTCATCCATTCCTTTGCGGATGCAAATATATCATAATCATCCAAGTGGGCGAAACGTTCCAAAAGCTCCTCATCAATTGAATCAGATGGAGAAGAAATAGTATGCTCCAAAAAATACAGCAGGCTTTTGGTAGCAAATACTACTTCTCCCTTTTGGACAAGGAATTTAGCTCTACGTAACATGTTTGACAATAAATTCTCAGCAGATAAAACAGTCTTATGAAGATATACTTGCCAATACATTAATCGCCTGGCTAAAAGGAATTTTTCAATGCTATAAATCCCTTTCTCTTCCAGAACCAATTCCCCGTTCACCACTTCCATCATCTTGATTATTCGATCAGAACCAACAGTTCCTTCTGCAACTCCAGTATAAAAACTATCTCGATTCAAATAGTCTAAACGATCTACATCTAACTGGCTCGAAACCAATTGATGAAGAAAGTGTTTAGGGTATTTTCCAGTGAAAATTTCAATGGTCATGCTGAGTTTTCCATCAAACTGACGATTGAGCTCTTGCATAAATAGCAATGACAACTGTTCGTGATGTAAACCAGGAACAATGGAACTTTCGAGCGCATGTGAAAATGGACCATGTCCGATATCATGAAGTAAAATAGCTGCCTGAGCCGCTAACGCTTCTTGTTCGGTTATTTCATGTCCTTTATATCGCAAGTTTTCAATCGCGAGCCCCATCAAATGCATAGCACCAATTGCGTGATGAAAACGTGTATGATTCGCACCTGGGTAAACATAATCGGTTAATCCTAACTGGCGAATTCGTCGTAAACGCTGGAACCACGGATGTTCAATCAGATCAAATAATAACTCGTCGGGAATTGAAATGAATCCATATACTGGATCATTCACAATTTTTTTTTTGTTTCGCGTAAGGTTCACCGGCAATATTAACGGATTTATGGTGTTTCAAGAGGTACTTTTGAGCACCTTCATTTAGCAAAGATACATGGACAAGATTAACATCCTTTGGGCAGACGACGAAATAGAATTATTGAAACCACATATCCTCTTTCTTAGAGAGAAAGGATACGATGTGCAAACAGCCAATTGTGGTGGAGATGCGCTTGATTTATTCAAAGAACAAGTGTTCGACATCGTTTTCTTAGATGAAAATATGCCCGGACTTTCCGGTTTGGAAACGCTAGTTAAGATCAAACAACTCAAGAACGATGTTCCAGTTGTAATGATTACCAAAAGCGAGGAAGAGCATATAATGGAAGACGCTATTGGCTCCCAAATTTCGGATTACCTGATTAAACCAGTCAATCCAAATCAAATATTACTTTCCCTCAAAAAAAACTTAGAAAACAAACGTTTAATCCGTGAAAAAACTTCAAGTGCCTATCAACAGGAATTTAGAAGTATTGGAATGACATTAAGCGACCGACTTTCGATAGACGAATGGAAAGAGGTATATCAGAAATTAGTTTTCTGGGAATTAGAATTAAATAAAAGCAAGGAAGAAGGCATGGAAGAAATTCTTCGCATGCAGAAGACCGAGGCGAATACTCAATTCTCTAAATATGTAAGTAATAATTATCAAGGCTGGGTAAATGGGAAAGATCCCAATCCACCCTTAATGTCACACAATATTTTCAAGCAACGAGTTGTTCCTGAAATTGATAAAAACGAAAGTACTTTCTTCGTTTTGATTGATAATATGCGTTACGATCAATGGAAGGTAATGCAACCTATTCTTCAAGAATATTTTAAAGTTGATACAGAAGAAATGTTCTGTGCCATCTTACCTACTGCAACTCAGTATGCTAGAAATGCCATGTTTGCGGGGTTGATGCCATCTGAAATAGAAAAACGATATCCGAATCATTGGTTAAATGATGAAGATGAAGGAGGTAAAAATCTGCATGAGGAATTCTTCATGAACGAACAACTAAAACGCTTGGGGAAAGACATCAAAACTTCCTACACTAAGGTCACCAATAACCAAGCAGGAAAAAAGTTAGCAGAGAATATTCCAAACTTAATGGGAAATAAGTTCAATGCTATTGTATACAATTTCGTGGATATGCTTTCTCATGCTCGTACCGAAATGGAAGTGATTCGTGAATTGGCTGATGATGAAAAAGCTTATCGCTCAATTACCGTTTCTTGGCTAGAACATTCTCCCCTACTCGATATCCTTCGTCAAATTGCCGATAGAAAGGCACGTCTCATTCTAACTACCGATCACGGAACAATTCGAGTTACGAATCCTAGTAAGATAATTGGTGATCGTAATACCAATACTAACCTTCGTTATAAACAAGGTAAGAACTTGAATTACGAAAAGAAAGATGTGTACGAGGTGAAAAATCCACTCGATATTTTCTTACCCCGTCAACACGTGAGTACAGCTTTCGTTTTCGCCAAGGAGGACATGTTCTTTGCCTATCCGAACAACTATAACTACTTCGTGAATTACTACCGTAATACATTCCAACACGGTGGAATTTCACTAGAAGAAATGCTCATTCCATTTATTACGCTAACGAATAAATAGCATTCATAATCTATTAAATCCCGGTTAGACTTTCAGTTTGACCGGGATTTTTGTTTGAAATCATCCCAAACATCTAAAAGCTCTTCCGGGTGACGAATACAATACGCTGGATTTTCTGCTAACAAAGAAGCTTCATTTACATGTGAATCCCATAAAGCTGCAATTGAAGTGCAACCTGACGCATGAGCGGCTTGAATATCTACAACTGAATCACCTAAATAGAGCATCTGCGTTGGTTCTATATGCAATTGTTTACACGCTAACCAAATTCCCTGAGGATCGGGTTTAGGACGATTAACCATATTATCACAAATTTTCACTGGAAAAAATTCAGATAATCCATGCGGGGAAAGCAAAATATCTAAATCAGCAACATGTCGTCCAGTCACAATTCCCATAGGTACTTTCATCTGTGCAAATGCTTCAATGACAGCTGATATTCCATAATGTAATCTTGTTTCTAAGGCAAGTTTCTTCTGATTCGATAAAAATAGTTCAAAAGCTAATTCTGATTTATCTAGATCATCTCCAACAAAATGTCGGAGGATTTTATCGGCTGAAATTCCAAATAATTTTAGAATCTCATTTTCTGTAATATGCGTTAATCCAAGTTCTTGAAAGGTAAGTACGAACGATACTAATGCTTGATCAAGCGAATCGGTTAATGTGCCATCACAATCAAATAAAATCCCCAAATCGGTTTTATACATGCTGAATTTTAATTAAAAATCGAATATCCATATTCTTTATGGATGAGAATCTTAAAATCACAATTCAGCAAGTATCTTTGTCTATCGATTTCCTTTCCATGAATATCACTTTTGATTGTAAAACGCTAGATGATTTGGCCGAAGCTGCTGAAATTCTCACTAGCAATTTTGCACATCAGCGCGTTTTCGCTTTTTATGGTGAAATGGGAGCTGGAAAAACAACATTTATTCGCGCTATTTGCAAAGAACTAGGAACTAAAGATACCGTGATTAGCCCTACATATGGCTTAGTTAACGAATATGCAATTCCCTCCGGAAAATCAATCTATCATTTTGATTTTTATCGCATTAAATCTATCGACGAAGCTGTAGAAATTGGCTTGGATGAATACCTAGATTCAGGAACATGGTGCTTAATTGAATGGCCCGAAAATATTGAATCACTTTTGCCTCCTAATTATGTGAAGGTTACCCTAAATGTAGAAGATGAAGTTCGTAGTTTTCATATGCAGAACCATTCGGGAAATGTATCTTTAGACAATTATTAGACAACGAAATTATGACCGACAACCGTAACCCTTTAGTGAGATTTTCTGCAGGTAATGTTATGCTTCCTCAAGAAGAAATGCTCGAAGTTGGCCGGCGTTCTAGTGAACTACAAATAGGGATCCCTAAAGAAACTTCATTCCAAGAAAGACGCGTTTCTCTCGTTCCAGCTGCTGTTGCAGTGTTGGTTAATAATGGGCATCAAGTTACCGTTGAATCAGGTGCTGGAACAAATGCTAATTACCAGGACAAAGATTACAGCGATGCGGGAGCTACAATCGCTTACGGACCAGAGCAGGTTTATAAATGCGATATAGTATTAAAAGTTGCACCTCCTACTTTCGATGAAATCGAAATGATGAACCAAAAACAGAAGCTTATTTCGGCTCTGCAATTAACGGTTCAGCAAAAGAATTTCTTCAATCACCTGATTTCGAAAAAAATTACCGGATTAGCTTTCGATTACATCAAAGACCGGTCAGGAATATATCCAGTTGTGCGTTCAATGAGCGAAATTGCTGGGAATACTTCCATTCTCATAGCAGCCGAATATTTAAGTACGACCAATAATGGAATTGGGATGATGCTCGGAGGTATTTCGGGTGTTCCTCCTACTGAAGTGGTCATTATCGGTTCTGGAACGGTAAGTGAATTTGCCGCACGAGCAGCTATCGGA
>JBIKOC010000150.1:0-5094 GCA_044358335.1 Flavobacteriales bacterium
CGATTGTCGATTCCTTGTCCTTGTGACCAGATTTGTTTACGGGCACGATTTGTTGGATCGTTCCAGCCAACGAAATAAAGTCCATGACGAGGATAGGCAACATAACGAATGCTTAAACTATCGGCTGAAATCCAACTAAGCGCTTTCGGAAAAACTACAGTGAATCCTGTTTCATACTTACGGATTGTTAGTTTTTGTTCATGGTAATTCACTTCCTGAACTTGGATATCAGGACCATCGAAAAAGAGAGTATCCACATTTTGGCGGATTGCCTGAAAACGATGAGTTACTAAACCGTTTACTTTTCCTTGCGTAGGTTCGAAGGATGCCTCCAAGCGCAAATGTTGAAAATCGACGAAGCGTTCACGCGGAACGGATGCCGAATCGAACGGCATGGATTGTATAAATGGTTTAACAGGCTCCTTTTGCGCAAAAAGCGAAACGGCCGTCAATAAAGGAACTCCTAGTAGAAGTTTCCGAAAGAGTTGGGTCATATAGCGGTCTTAAAAGATCGCCGTAAAAGTATCAGAATTAGCGGATTTCCAGCCACGATACATGCCTTCGGAATTAAAAGGCAAACAAACATTTCCGTGTTTATCGATGGCAACTAATCCACCTTCACCACCAAACTTTACTAGTTTATCGTTGACTACCTTTTTACAGGCATCGTCCAGACTCAAGCCTGCATATTCCATCAAGCAACTGATGTCGTAGGCTACAACTGAGCGAATAAAAAATTCTCCATGTCCGGTACAGGAAATAGCGCATGTAGTATTGTTTGCATAAGTTCCGGCGCCAATGATTGGACTATCTCCTGCCCTGCCCCAGCGTTTGTTGGTCATTCCACCAGTTGAAGTAGCTGCGGCTAAATTTCCGTGAACATCTAATGCAACAGCTCCAACGGTTCCAAATTTCTTTTCATCAGGTGGTAATTCTACCGAATGATCGAGATGAGCGCCACTTTCATCAATCACTTGCATGAGTTGATTGTAGCGTAATTCGGTGTAAAAATATTCGGGTGATTCGAGTTGAAAGCCATGTTCAACGGCAAATTGTTCTGCTCCTTTTCCACAAAGCATTACATGCTCCGATTGCTGCATAATGGTTTTAGCTAAGGAAACTGGATGAGCAATACCAGAAACTCCAGCAACTGCCCCGGCCATTAAATGCTTTCCTTCCATAATAGACGCATCTAATTCATGCGTTTTATCATGAGTGAAAACAGCACCGCGTCCGGCATTAAACAGCGGACAATCTTCTAATGATCTCACAGCAGCTTCAACAGCATCGAGTGATGATCCATTATTTTTCAAAACAGTCTCGCCCGCTAACAGGGCACTTGCAAGAGCAGCATGATAGGCGGCTTCTTTTTCGGGAGTGAACTGATGGCGGGCGAGCGTTCCGGCTCCACCATGAATGGCGAGGCTATACACGATTACTCAGCGCTTTCGTGAACAACAATTTTTTCAATCTTATCGCCTTGACGAATTTGATCTACAATGTCAACACCATCTGTTACTTTACCAAAACAGGTGTGTTTACGGTCCAAATGAGAAGTATTACGGCGGCTGTGACAAATGAAAAACTGAGATCCACCCGTATCGCGACCAGCATGCGCCATAGAAAGAACACCACGGTCGTGATATTGATTGTCGCCTGTTAGTTCACATTTGATGCTGTAGCCTGGTCCACCTGCACCGGTTCCAGTTGGATCGCCACCTTGAACAACGAAATCAGGAATTACACGGTGAAATGTAAGTCCATCATAATATCCACTTTTAGCTAAGCGGACGAAATTATCTACCGTGATAGGCGCGTCATTATCGAAGAATTCAATCTTCATATCGCCGTACTGTGTTGTTAGAGTTGCAGTAGTCATGAATTAAAATTTTGCGCAAAGATAGTATTCGCCGACAATCATTCGGACTTCATCGCTTTCCATCGGTTGATGAGCAAATTGGTAGAAGAATCGTGGCTGTTGATGAGTTCGTTTGTTTTCAATTCGGGAAGGATGCGGTTGGCTAGTTGTTTACCGAGTTCAACGCCCCATTGGTCGTAACTGAAGATGTTCCAAATAACACCTTGAACGAAAATTTTGTGTTCGTAAGCTGCAATCAAAGCCCCTAGATTAAAGGCGTTGATGCGTTTGATGAGAAAACTATTGGTTGGTCGATTTCCTTCGAAAACCCGGAAAGGTGTGTGAAAGGAAACCTCCTCCTCGTTCATTCCTTTGACTTTCAGTTCTGCTTCTACCGATTCTTTGTCTTTACCGTTCATCAATGCTTCGGTTTGCGCAAAGAAGTTCGACATCAAGAGCGAATGATGATCTCCAATAGGATTTTGCGAAATTGCAGGAGCGATAAAATCGGCTGGAATTAATTGCGTGCCTTGGTGGATGAGTTGATAAAAGGCATGTTGTCCATTTGTACCCGGTTCGCCCCAAATGATTGGACCTGTAGCATAATTGACTTCAGAACCATTTCGATCGACGTATTTACCATTACTTTCCATGTCGCCTTGTTGGAAATAAGCTGCGAAGCGATGTAGGTATTGATCGTAAGGTAGAATCGCATGGGATGATGCTCCCCAAAAGTTGACATACCAAATACCAAGCAGTGCCATCATCACCGGAACATTCTCCCCCAAAGCCGTATGATGAAAATGTTCATCCATGGCATGAGCACCTTCCAGTAATTCTTGGAATTGATCGAATCCAAGTGAAAGGCTGATAGATAAACCGATAGCACTCCAAAGCGAATAACGTCCGCCAACCCAATCCCAAAACACAAACATGTTATCCGGATTGATTCCAAAAGCTGCTACTTCTTTGGTGTTGGTCGAAACGGCCACGAAATGTGCAGCTACGTGTTGGTTATCCTTTGCATGACTCAAGAACCAATCGCGCGCTGTTATTGCGTTTGACATGGTTTCTTGTGTGGTGAATGTTTTAGACGCGATGATGAATAAGGTTGTTTCGGGATCAACTTTACGCAAGGTTTCTGCGATGTGTGTTCCATCTACATTCGATACATAATGCATCTGGATGTTACGATTCGAATACGCTTTCAACGCTTCGGTAACCATGACTGGACCTAAGTCGGAACCACCAATACCAATGTTTACGACATGTTGAATTGCTTTTCCAGAATAGCCTTTCCATTGGCCAGAATGAATAGCCTGAGTAAACTGTTTCATTTGCTCGAGCACTGCACGGATGTCGGGCATTACATCTATTCCATCCACTAGAACAGGCTTGTTGCTCGTATTTCTTAGAGCAGTATGAAGCACAGAGCGGTTTTCTGTTACGTTAATTCGTTCACCTGAAAACTGAGCTTCGATAGCGGCTTTCAATCCACATTCTTCGGCAAGGGCAATGAGCAAGCGTTTGGTTTCGTCGGTGATGCGATTTTTGGAATAATCAAATAGGATATCTCCCAATTCAATGGAGAAACGTCCGGCACGATTGGTATCATCTTGGAAAAAATTGCGCATATGCTTATCGCGCATCCAAGAATAATGCTGACGTAAATCGCCGTAAGCTGTGGTTTTGTCGAAAGTTACAGAAGGAAACATAAGGCATGAAATAAGAAAATCGACTGGCGACGAACGACAATCGATTTAATTGAATGTTAGTTAGTTGTGATGATCAACCTAAACGATTGATGCAATTCAAATCGTCGAAAGCTTGTTTCAGACGTTTGATAAAGCTTTCTTCCCCTTTACGCTCCCACACGCGTGGATCGTAGAATTTTTTGTTGGGTTTATCTTCACCTTCGGGATTTCCAATTTGTCCTTGAAGGTAGCCTTTGTTGGCTTCGTAGTAGTTTTTAACACCATCCCAGAAAGCCCATTGCAAATCGGTATCGATGTTCATTTTTACTGCACCGTAAGAAATAGCCTCGCGAATTTCTTCCACAGAAGAACCTGATCCACCATGGAATACGAAGTTCACGGGTTTATCACCTGTGTTGTATTTGTTTTGAATATAGACTTGAGAATTATTCAGGATTTTCGGCTCTAGTTTTACGTTACCCGGTTTGTACACACCATGCACATTTCCAAAAGCGGCAGCAATGGTGAAATTATCGCTGATTTTTTTCAGTTCCTCATAAGCATATGCAACTTCTTCGGGCTGAGTGTATAGGTGTTTGCTGTCGATGTGCGAATTATCCACTCCGTCTTCTTCCCCACCTGTAACGCCTAATTCAATTTCTAGCGTCATGCCAATTTTAGCCATGCGAGCTAGATAGGTTTTACAGATTTCGATGTTTTCGGTGATAGGTTCTTCGCTCAAATCTATCATGTGTGAGCTGAAGAGTGGTTTTCCGTGAATGGCGAAATATTTTTCACCTGCATCAAGTAAACCGTCAATCCAAGGAAGGAGTTTTTTAGCAGCGTGATCGGTATGAAGTACAACTGGAATATTGTATGCTTCAGCCATCAAATGCACGTGATGCGCACCCGAAACTGCTCCAGCAATGCTTCCTTGTTGTTGTTCGTTTTTCAATCCCTTACCAGCAAAAAACTGAGCTCCACCATTTGAGAATTGAACAATCACGGGTGAATTTAAGTCGCGTGCTGTTTCTAACACGGCGTTCACAGTGTGACTGCTAATCACATTAACAGCAGGAAGTGCAAAGCCTTGTTCGTTGGCTTGGCGTAGCAATCGGCTAAGCTCTGCACCATGCAGAACGCCCGGTTTGAATGAGGTAGTTGTTTCGGACATGATTTTTATTTTTTATAGGTGTACACGAAGTACTGCCAAGGTTCTAAGGTAAGTTGAATTTGATTTTTGAAAGCGGCTTCTGATTGTGCTCCAAAAATTTCTTGAGCACTTCCAACAATATCGGGAGAATCGAGCTTAACTTTTTGTTTTTTATTGCTCAAATTCAGCACGAATAAGACTTTGGAATTTTCTTTTTTTCGAATAAAGCTGAAAACGAAATCTTCTTTCCCGTTTGGAATGACAAACATTTCACCTCCATTTTCTCCACAACGCAATGCTGCTTCTTGTTTTTTCAGTTTCAACATGCGTGAATAAAAATCGGCCATTGGGAATTTCGAAAAGTCGATGGTGTCTTTTTCGAAGAAACG
>JBIKOC010000151.1:0-5093 GCA_044358335.1 Flavobacteriales bacterium
TCCAGCTCAAATCATCAAAGATGTAAGCGATGAAATGATTGATTGGAAAACGCGTGGGACAGCCTTATATCAACAATTACCGAAAGAATGTTTCGATACGTTAAAGGCAGTTGAACCTTTACGGGATATCCCTGCAAATCGACCGATTCAACAAGCTGTGTATCCAACTTTGGGTGAGTTCAAGAAAAAATAAATCAATGCCTAAAATCGAATTTAAATTGCCCCGAATGGGCGAAAGTATTACCGAAGCAACCATTTTAAAATGGCTGAAAAATGTCGGTGATTCTATCGATGTGAATGAAACATTGCTCGAAGTAGGTACCGATAAAGTGGATAGTGACGTAAGTGTTCCTTTTGCAGGTATTATTCAAGAAATCTACTTCAAAAGTGGCGATGTAGTTCCTGTTGGAGCAGTACTAGCTTTAATTGAAGTTGACGATTCTGCTATAGTTCCAGAAATAGCTGATTCCAATTCTCCCGAATTAACGAATCAAACCGAGAAACCTAGAGCACAAGCAGGTAACAATAAACCTTTAGGTTTCCTTTCTCCTCTTTTGCGAAATATCGTTTTAGCAGAAGGGATTACACTAGAGGAATTGCAACATGTTACAGGCTCTGGTCACCAAGGTAGAATTCAAAAAAGCGATCTTTCTACCTACCTGAAAAATCGCCTCGAGCCATCCAAACGTCATTCATCCCCAGCAACGATTTCATCCTATCCTAAACCTGTAATTTCCTTTATCGAAGGGCACGATCAGGTGATAGAAATGGATCGCATGCGGAAGATGATTGCCGATCATATGGTGTATTCGAAACATACATCACCTCATGTGACTGCCTACATCGAAATTGATGTGACCAACTTGAGTGGTTGGCGTAATCGAGTGAAGGATGATTTCCAACAGAAGTACGGACAAAAACTCACCTTTACTCCACTTTTTGTTGATGCGGTAACACGCGCTATTGTTGATTTTCCATTAATCAATGCATCCATCGATGAGAATAAAATCATCGTGCATAAAGACATCCATATTGGAATGGCAACAGCCTTACCAAGTGGAAATTTGATTGTTCCTGTAGTTCGCGATTCAGCTGGAAAAACCTTGTCTCAACTAGCAGAAAAAGTAAATGCATTAGCCGACAATGCTCGGAATAATCAATTACGCCCCGACGATGTGCAAGGCAGCACCTTCACCATTTCCAATGTGGGGACTTTTGGAAGTTTAATGGGAACGCCAATTATTAATCAACCCGAAGTAGCCATTTTAGCTTTTGGGGTGATAAAAAGACGAGCCGAAGTCATCCTTACACAAGGCAAAGAAGAAATTGCTATCCGAAGCATGATGTTTTTATCGCTTTCCTTTGATCACCGTGCTGTTGACGGATATTTGGGAGGTTCATTTTTACGTCGGGTAGGGGATTACTTAGAACAATTTGACATCAACTCAGCTATTTAGCTTTCACAACCATCATGAGTTACGAAATTACCATCACACGTGCAGCACATTCGAAAATCGGAGAAACCGACATCGATCACATTCCAATGGGGATTTGTTTTACCGATCACATGTTTGTGTGCGATTATCAAAACGGAACTTGGCAGAATCCACGTATTGAGCCATTAGCGCCCATTCCAACTCATCCATCAGCAATGGCATTGCATTACGGTCAAGCCATTTTCGAAGGAATGAAAGTTACTCGTGGGAAAAACGGAACGCCTATTTTATTTCGTCCATACGAAAACGCAAAACGACTGAATTTCAGTGCCGATCGTATGTCCATGCCTCATTTTCCAGAAACCTTATTTGTGGAGGCTTTGAAAATGCTTGTTGACATGGAGCGACAATGGATTCCATCTACCGAAGGAAGTGCATTGTATTTACGCCCTTTCATGTATGCCGATGAATCCTATACAGGAATGCGAGCGGCAACCAGTTATAAGTTTATCATTTTTGCAACACCAGCTGGACCGTATTTCAATCGGAGAATTCGCTTGTATGCAGAAACTAAATTCATCCGTGCTGCGAATGGTGGAACAGGTGAAGCAAAAGCTGCCGGAAATTATGGTGCAGCTATTCGTCCAACCGAAATTGCTAAGGCCAATGGTTACGATCAAGTGTTATGGCTTGATGCAACTCACTTTGAGAATATCTTAGAAGTTGGTACGATGAACATTTTCTTTAAAATAAATGGAAAATTCATTACACCCATTTTAGATGGTTCTGTATTGGCTGGAATTACGCGTAGCAGCGTGATTGATTTATTACGTTACAAAGGATATGAGGTTTTTGAGCGTCCTATTTCGATGAAAGAAATTTTAGAAGCCAGTGAAAATAATTCCTTAGAAGAAGCATTCGGAACGGGCACTGCTGTTGGAATAGCTATGATTGATGAAATTGGATATAAAAATTTATTTATTCATCTGCCTTCCGAAAATCCTGTTGCAATTATGGTTAATGAAACGATTAATCGGATTAAAATCCAAGAAGAAGCAGATCCGTTTGGCTGGACAATTCCTGTTTTATCCAATTAATAGAGGAACCCAAACATCCAAAGAGGTATACGAATACCGGTTCCAATTTCAATACTGTCGGAGACAATCCATGCATCAGACGCTCCTTTGAGTTGTTTGGCTGATTTTTGCTTTCCTCCGAGTTCAAAAGTGAATTTTCCATCAGCACAGAAATCTCCATCGTTGATGTATTCAACGCTATGATTGTATTGGAGTTGATTGAGGAAAAAGCATTCTCTAACATGTCCAATATTGGGCTTCTGACTGCTTAATACATAGTGGAGATTCGGATTGTCTAAGTATATTTTATCCGGTTTTTGTAAACGTGAAACGCCTTTAATGTCCTTATAAAGATTACGTGTTAGGCCTGCTTCATTCAAATAATACAGATAAGAAATGAAAGTATTTCGATTGATTCCAATACGTTCACTTAGTTTCGAAACATTAGGAACAAATGGCGCCGATTCAGCAATGATATGAAGTAATTGTTTGATTTTAGGAATGTATGGAACATCTAATTTCCGGAGCAATGGAAGTTCAATGTACAAAACCATGCTGATGATTTCTTCTACTCGTGATGGGTATAAATTGATTGATTCTCGATAAAATGGATAGTAGCCGTATTGTAAATAATCTCTGAAATGCTCCAAAGGGCGCAATTTTCTACAGATTTCTATAGCTCGTTCTTCATGATTAATCAATAAGTCATTGATTGTAATCATTGGAAAGGATTGTTCGGTTTCAAAAATCAGAAACTCACGAAATGATAAACCTTGCATGTCATAGACAATTGCACGCCGACTCAAATCTGCTCGAGCATTTAGGATCTCTAAAAGCGAAGACCCAGTAAATATGGTATGTAATTCAGGAAAATCATCATAAATATTTTTAAGTTCCTGTGCCCAATTGGGGTATTTGTGAACTTCATCTAAAAACAAAAACAAGCCACCCTCTCTAACGAAAGTTTCTGCCAACTCGACAATCGAATGTTGACTAAACCAAATGGTATCACAGCTTACATATAACGCTTTATTCGCGGGCAGTTTGAGGAGCTTTAGTCGTTGAAGCAATAAGGTAGTTTTGCCCACTCCACGCGCACCTTTAAGTCCAATTAATCGTTGCTTCCAATCAATTTCATCCATGATATAGCGGATGTGATTGAGATCTGTTTGCGCTAGTTTTCGTGCATTACGTTCAAATAAGGAATCGAGTTCTACCATTATTTCTTTATTCGTCCCCAAAGATAGCAAAATCATTAAAAAGTTGCTTAGTACAATAAGCAAAAATCAATTTGTGTTATTAAATATCAGTAATACAGACAGTTGCGAGTGTCATTTTTGATTGTATCCATTTTAATAAATCTCATAACTCGCCCTTGATTGCATTACAATCTAAACCATTTATTTAAACACTCATCAAAATACTGCTTCGAAACTACTTGTTATTCAAATTATTATGCATTTAAATGACATTTTGCTTACTTTAATAAGCAATAATTGCAGCCTTCTACAAATAACTCATTTCCTCCTTGTCATGCAGCCCGATATTCCCTTCTATCAAAACGACTTTTGCTATCTTCGCGCCCTCTATGCAAGGCATTCCAAGGAACATACTCGAAAAAGCATTTAGTCTTATGGCAACAGCAAAAGCCATGACTGAATTGTATGAAGCTAATTTCAAAGTGGTATCGAAATATGTTCATGCTACTTCGCGTGGTCATGAAGCCATACAGCTGGCTACCGCCTTGCAACTGCTTCCTCAGGATTATGCTTTTCCCTATTACCGCGACGATTCCATGTTGCTCGGAATTGGCATGAAGCCCTATGATTTGATGTTGCAGTTAATGGCCAAGCGGGAAGATCCATTTTCGGGAGGAAGAACCTATTACTGTCACCCGAGTTTACGCGATGCCGATAAACCCAAAATACCGCATCAATCATCTGCTACCGGAATGCAAGCTATTCCAGCAACGGGGACAGCTATGGGATTTTGGTACAAAGAAAATGTATCCTTGAACGATCCATCCATCACCGATTTGCCTTTGGTGGTGTGTTCTTTAGGTGATGCATCCGTTACCGAAGGTGAAGTAGCCGAAGCCTTTCAAATGGCTGCCTTGAAGCAATTGCCCATCTTATATTTGGTGCAAGACAATGGCTGGGATATTTCTGCCAATGCGGAAGAAACCCGCGCGCAAAGTGCGTACGATTATATCAAAGGATTTAATGGAATTGAAGCTATCTCAATTGATGGGGCCAATTTCAGTGAATGTTATGAGGCTTTATCGAAAGTCATTCATACCATACGAACCGAACGTCGTCCTTTCTTAGTGCATGCAAAAGTACCTTTGCTCAATCACCATACATCAGGTGTCCGCATGGAATGGTACCGCGACGATTTAGAGGAAGCACGTTCTCGTGATCCATATCCAGTGCTCATGCAACAATTGCTAGAAGCTGGATTTACGCAAGCCGAAATAGATATCTTGGAGCAATCAGCTAAAGCGAAAGTTCAGGCAGATTACGACCTCGCTTTACAAGCCGAAGATCCGCGTCCGGAAGATTTATTTACCCACGATTTTGCA
>JBIKOC010000152.1:0-5047 GCA_044358335.1 Flavobacteriales bacterium
AGCAGGATGCTCCGGTTCAACCCATTGTGGATCAGTTTCGGTAAATAATGTCTTCACAAATGCACCATCAGAAACTTGATATTGATTCAAGTGCATTTCGTTTTGACCACGATTTAATTCAGCAATCAACACATACTTTTCATCGGGCGACCAACTGATATTCGTTAAATAATGCTCATCTGGACCAGCTGTTTTTACATAAATGTGTTTTCCCGTTTGAACATCAAAAATCCCTAAAGTAACCTGATGACTTTTTTGTCCGGCCATGGGATATTTAATCGGAGTTGATTCGGCCGGTAATGTTTCCAAACTAACTAATGGATAGTCGGTTACCATGCTTTGGTCCATCCGGAAATATGCCAAATAACGTCCATTCGGGCTCCAGAATGTTCCTTTGGTGATACCAAATTCGTTGCGGTGTACCGATTGTCCGTAGACAATTCCTTTATTGCTTTCGTTGCTGATATTGGTTGTTTTTCCATTGAGGCTTACCAATAAATCATTGCCCTTTGTGAAAGCGATGGCTTCGGTTTTAGGTTCAATATCGATGTTTTCAGCTTCTTCTGAATTCCACGAATGAGTTTGTTTGTAAGCCCCTTTTAAACTTCCAAAGTTGATTTGATTCTTCACCCGGTAATAAAAACGATTCGCATCTAACCAAGTGAGGCTTGGGAAACGTTTTAACTCGGAAGATAGGGTAGAAGCTTTGAGTAAAGTGTCGCTTGTTCCTTTATCGGCTGATGTTCTGAGTAATGCGTCAGTTTTTTCATCTGGAATACTCGTGTAGGAATTCGTTCCCGGAATCCATTGCAAGCCTTTAATGCTTTTAGGACTCAAATCGGTTTTGGTGAAAATCTCATCTAACGTGAGTTGTTTCTGACTCAAAAGCGCTGATGAACAAAGAATTAAGAAACTCGATAGCAGGTGTGTTGATCGCATAGATTTGAATTATCCTCCAAACCTATCGAATGCATCCCGTGCTTGCAACATTCACGGGTAAAATCTTATCGGAAAACTATAATACTACCTTGTTGAGTTCGGCGCTCACATGCTGTATTGATCACAATACGATACACATACACACCTTCTTGTGCTTCTTTTCCTAAGAAAGTTCCGTCCCAACCGTCTTCTTTACTGGTCCAGTGATATACCAATTCTCCCCATCGATCAAAAATGCTCGCATCTAACCTGGGTTCTCCTTCGGTATAAACCATAAACCGTTGATTATTGGGATCACCATCGGGCGAAAAGGCATTCGGAATATATACCGGATCGTTTTGATAAATCGTCACATGAAACGTGTCGGTTAAAAGCTCATCACCACATCCGCTCAACTGACAACGTATCGTAATTCCATCCACTTCGTTCGCTCCAGCAACTACTAAATTAGATGTGTTCACACCAGAATATAATTCGTTGTTTGATAGCGCCACATAAGTTCCATCATCCTGCTTTTGTTGCCATTCATACGAAATACCATCACCCAAAACGCCTAAAGGAAAACTAACCGTTCCACCCGAACAAGCAACCTGCGAGGTGGGCTGTGATGTTATTACCGGAATTCCATTCAAATACAACAAAACCTCTTCGGAATACACATCTGGCAAACAAGCTCCAATCACCTTGCATCGAAAGTTTGACTGATGCAAATTCGAAGGGATATCAGTGATATTTAATGTTTCGGTGGATGAGCCAGCATACGTACTTCCATCTATCACATTGGTCCACGTTCCATTCGTATTCACTTGCCACTGCAAACTCACAGCGTTTGAACTTGATACCGATATAGTCACATCTTCGCCCGGACAAACAGGTGGTGGTGCGTTCGTTAATTGTACTGTCGGAAGTGGAAAAACTTCCAATAATGCAGTCGAACTTAATACTGTTGTACCACATCCATTCGCACTCAGTTGAAAAATAGTTTGATTGAGTGAATTAGTGATAGAGCTTATCGTCAAATTCTCAGTTGCGCTACCCGAATAGATTCCACCATCAACCACGTTCAAAAAGCTAAGTCCGTTATCAGTGCTCATTTGCCAGATTAAATTCGGATTTCCCGAGAAACTCCCCGTAAAGGTGACACTGTTTCCTTCACAACCATTTTGATTAGTCGGTTGAGTTTGTATTACTGGTAAACTAGTAATGGTTAATGTACGATTATTAGAAGTTTGAGATGATCCACAGGTACCACTTACTACACAATGAAAAATAGCACCAGTATAGGTATCGGCTGGAGTAGTTAAACTTAAACTTGGTGAAGTAACTCCAGCAAATGGTGCAGTATTACTGAGATTTGAAAACGTTGTTCCTCCATCTGTGCTAATTTGCCACTGATAACTTAATCCAGAACCACCTGCTGTTATGGTGAATGTGGCATTTTGCCCCGAACATATCGTTTGATTTTGTGCTTGCTGACTAATTCCCGTATTGGGATTCACCGTTAATATAGCACTTGCCGACGTAATACTTCCCGCACATCCGCCCGAAATAATACACTGATACACCAATCCATTTACAGAAGTAGCTGCTCCAATTAACGATAAAGTTGCCGTTTGAGAACCGCTGTACCCATTGTTATCATTCACATTATTAAAACCTGATCCTCCATCAACTTGCCATTGATACGAACTTCCTCCACTCACTGTAACACTCATCGTTGCTGGGTCTCCTTGACAAACAGTCATGGGTTGAGGCTGCTGATTTATAGTGATTGTTCCTCCAGAAAGTATCTCTGCTGAATTACTTGTTATGACTGTCGAACAGCCGTTTATCACCAATTGATATTGATAACCTACATATGTTGCAGTTGCTCCTGTAATCGTTAATGTTGAAGTTGTTGCTCCTGAGTAAACTGTATTGTTGGATACATTACTGAAAGTTGTTCCTCCGTTAGTGCTTACTTGCCATTGATAACTTGCTCCCGAACCACTTGCTCCTGAAGTAAAAACGATGTTTTGACCTGTACACCAAGTTTGATCTGTTGGCTGTATGCTAATAGAAGGTGTTGAACTCACCGACAAACTCGCTTGTCCTGAAACAATATTCCCTTGACAAGCAGTCGTAATAACACATTGGTAATAATTCCCGCTCAATGAAATGGGAACATTGGTCAATGTTAAAGTGGATGTATTCACACCCGAATAAACACCACCATTCACTAAATCTGAAAAAGTAGTTCCTGCATCAGTACTTACTTGCCATTGATAGTTTAAGTTGGCGTCAGGAGGACCTAATGTAAAACTCGCATTTCCATTTTCACAAATACTTTGCGCTGTAGGTTGAGTAAAATTAATAGCATTTTGAAGAGTTGATGTAAAATTCAAACGAGCATCTGCTGGTCGTTGAAAGTACTCTATCACCAAATCAATCGGCCCCGAAAGGCAAATTCCATTGGGATAATTAGTGTTCGTTGTTCGAAAACTGGAAGCATAGGTTTGTTCTAGAAATGCATCCAACAGCCATGTTACTCCACCATCAATACTTAAACGAATTCCATCATCACCCTGAATAGTAAACTGATAATATCCGGGGCTAAAATTTTCCTGCCGCTTCAATCGCATACTGAAATTGGTGTTGAACGAATTTCCGCAATCGATGCTGGTTCCGTTATTTAAAATGCCCGGAACACCACCAGTAGAAGAGAATAATAAATCTAGCGCATAAGGGGTATATAATACATGTCCTTGGTAATTGAGGGGATCAAAGAACGTTTGAGCATTGACCAAAGCTGGTGTATTCAACATAGCACTGGTTGTTGGCGTCCAAGTATAAACATGCCCAATCCAATTTCCAATTCCTTGATCCGATTGGTTTACCAGCGGCAATGGGGTCACATAAGGCGTTACAGTTATGGTATTGGAACTACTACATTGAAATAAATCTGCCGAAACATACCCTGTCGAAGCCTGAATCTTAATACTATAACTTGAACCTGTTGCTGTTCCTATGGGAATAATAATACGTATAAACAAATCATTAATGTTCGCAGAATAGGTATATGTGCCATTCGTCCAGCTTGTTCCAGAATTAGTACTATACGAAGAAACGGGTAAAACTTGTGTTCCGGATGCAAACGAACCACTCGCATTCGATAACAAAGCTTGAATCTGACTTCCAGCTGGCAAATTCTGAATTTGTGGAATCTTTAAAGTAATTGTCCCACTGGCACATACAACCGGACAATTATACGGAACAGGTTCACTGCGTGAAATATACTGTCCATAAACAGGCAGGCATATCCAAAAAACTAAAATGCTAACAAGTAACTTTTGAATCATCGCGTTAAAGATGCAAAAAAACGGAGTTTATGTAAAACACTAGGGGGTGAATTTCAGCTTAGCAAATCGTTTTAATAGATTTCTCCCCACAGAACAAAATGCTGGATTTTCAACGTCCATTCCCGATTCAATAATACTCTTCAATTCATTCCATAATTCAGGATACAATTCACAAATATTTCCCAAAACATGCATCGCAAAAGCACGACAAGCGGGTTGTTTCGAGCGATCACTAACCATATCAAAGCAAATCTGTGTAATTCGCCCATGATAGCTTTCATCGGGTAAGGCATACATCCATATGCGTATCGTATTTCGAATGACGGATGTATGTCCTGGATTGTCCAAATGTTCTATCAAACGTTCGGTATAGGGTAGGAACAATTGAGCATGTTTATCGCTGATTTTGGCTATCGACCAAGCCGCATGTTGTTGTTCACGAGGTTTGCCAGTTAACATGATTTCTACTAAATCATTCAACAATTCAGGGTCATCAATACAATCTTGAGCAATCTTTTCGACTCCCTTGGCCGACCATTGGTTTTTCAACCGCTCGATTAAATCTTGATTTAACATGCTTATACAAATCTCGTAAATCCATCCTTTCGTTGTTTCTTTACCTGGTGAAGTACCTCTTTTTTTGCTCCATTTTCGTATTGCTAAACCTGAAATCCTTTGCTCAAAAGGATACCATTCGAATGATGCAATACAATTTGCTCATGTTTCCGGAAGCCAATCCGCTTAAAGGCGTTCACATGAAACCTATTTCG
>JBIKOC010000153.1:0-5045 GCA_044358335.1 Flavobacteriales bacterium
CAGTTGCACTGCATAAAGAAGCAGTTGAGGAAGAACCAATTCCATCGCCATCAGCATCTACATAATAGTTGATTGGAGATTGAATGCTTGAATCGTTATCGTTGCAATCGCCAGTAGCCGAAGAATATCCAGCAGGAGCAGTTGCGCTACATAAAGAAGCTGTTGAGGAAGAACCAATTCCATCGCCATCAGCATCTACATAAAAACTAGTTAATGATGAAACGGTAATGACAATTGGAGAAGAAGTTACTGGTCCGCAATCGGGGCTTGGTGTGATAGTTTGTGGGAAAGTGATAGACCAATTTGTGATAGTTCCTAAATCGGCAGCTGCATTATCGGTAACACGAAGCTTCCATACTCCATTAGGGTTTATTGAACCTCCACCAAGTGTAGCAAAACTGAATCGATTAGTTGTTGCTGAACAATTAGTGAAAGTAGTTGCCCAAGGTTTATATGTACCTGTATAGGGAGCTCCTGTCGCAGGAATTTGTGCAGCTCCAGCATCGCTGAAAATGGTATTGGTGAAGTTATCACCACTGCTTCCTACAGCATTAGCAAGTCCTAACAAATCTCCATTCGGAGCCTCTAGCCAGATTTTCAAATCCGCATCCCATGTATGAGTAATATTCATTTTAACAGATATCCCCGCAGGATTCAACGCTGATGGTAAACCACTCGCAATGATGGTACTTGTTGCACCCGGACAAGAATTGTCGGCTATGCTTGTAGCTATGTTATTGGTTAAAGTACTGGCTGGTCCGATAGTACTAGAAATACGAGCTGCATAATTACCCGAAGTTTGGGCAGTGTAAGTAGTTTGAGTTGCTCCCGGAATATCAACACCATCCTTAGTCCATTGAATTACATAACCTGGACTTGCATTGGCAGTTAGCACAATTGGGTTGCATGAATTGGTTATTGGAGCACTTATACTTACTGATGCAGTTGAAACAGATACTGCAACTGGTGATGAAGTGAAAGTATTGCCGCATAAAATGGTGCTAAGTGTATACGAACCAGCAGTAGTAGCATTGTAAGTGGAGTTTGTAGCGCCATTAATTGGTAAACCGTTGAGGTTCCACTGATAGTTAGAAAGCGTATTTGCATTTAATGTAACAGATCCACCTGTACAGATGTTAGCTGTCCCGTTATAAGAAATTGTTGGGTTGCTACTTAATGAATTAGCCCCAACTCCAACTGCATACCAGGCCGCAGTTGTAGCGATAACCTCTGGAGAACATGATCCAAAAAGGTCTGTTGCAGCTTGTATCGAATACGTGCGTGCATCTACAAATTGCGAGTTTGGAGTGAGGTAAGTTGTTAAACAACGGTATGCAATTGCTGCTGCTTTATCGATACCAATACTAGAAACACTAAATGCATTACCTAAATCGTTAGTTCCTGAACCACCCACAGATAGTAAATAGAACCAATAATTTTGAACACCACTATTGTAGTGAACACCTCCATTATCACCTGCTCCAGCGTACCAATATGTACCTAAATAAGTATCTGGCTGACTAAAAGCATTTGGGTTGCTCATGCTTCTAAATGCTCCGCCGATATCTTCGCCAATTAACCAATCAGCTATAGAAGGTGTTGCATAAAACTCGATAGCTGTTCCGAATATGTCGCTAAAGCTTTCGTTCAATGCGCCACTTTGATAAGAATAGACAAGGGCTGCAGTTTTTTCAGTTAGTCCATGTGTGATTTCGTGCCCAGAAATATCCATCGATGTTAATGGATTATAGGTTGCATCGCCATCACCATAAGTCATACGTGTACCATCCCAATATGCATTCACATAATTAGTGCTGTAGTGAATATAGCTGACTAATTTAAATCCAGCATTGTCGATACTGTTTCGACCATATTTGTTAAAAAAGAAATCATAGGTTTGTTCTGCACCAAAATGAGCATCAGTAGCATATTGGTCTTTATTTGCGTTGACATTGTTCCAGATATTATCTGTATCGGTAAAGTCAACAGCAGACGCGTAAGATGTACCTTTTTGAAGGTTATAGGTTTCGATTCCTAATCCACGGGAAGTCTCACGAAGGCGGTAGTTTGTTCCGGTATAGTCGGTCTGTATTGATTGAGTGCCCGAATATGCAGTAACTGCAGATCCTGTTACTTCCGTTTCGTGAATGCGGTCTTCCGATGAGATAACTTGATTGTCAGAAACTCGCACATACACGTATTTACGTGACAAAGGCTCTTGAGCATAAATATCAAAACGATAAGCTAAGCTGATTTCCTTCTTGGCCGAAATCACATAGAATAGTTCTGCCTCAGGGAAAAAACTAGCTTTTGGATTGTTTTGTTCTTTCTTGATGAATGCTTCTTCGGCAGGAATTTGCCATTTGTAAAGTTTCGCTCCAACAAACTTCATCGCACTATTTAAAGCCAAGTCCTTATCAACTTCTGCTGGAGTTCTACTTGGTAAATTTTCGGTGAAGGTTTCGCCGTTGAAACTTTGAACCTGTTCATTCTTTGCATGAACAATGAGCATACTTCCATTTACAGGAATACCATTCACATATTCCATATATCGAATATGGGAAAACCCTAATTGGTCTTTATCTGTATGGATTTCTTTCCAAGAGATATTTTTTGACGTTATATAATTTGCTTGAAGAAAAGAGAAAAATCCCGAAACCGCAGGACCAGAATTCTCTTCAAACTTCAGGTAAGAAGGAATCGAAGAAGAAGGAGAGAAGTTTATGGAACTTACTCCTTTGGGAAGCGTGTTTTGTCCTAATAAGGTGCTAGAAATCAAAAAGGCAAACAGCTGAAAAGCAAGCCTGAGCGTAAATAGTTTATTCATGTGATGGTTGGTTTATGTTTTCCGAAAATAGGAAAAGGAATTTGAACTATCCATTATTTGCTTTATTGTTTTAATATTGCTGTTGATTCCTTTGTAGCATGCAATTACAGCAAGTAATATATGAGAATTGGAGAATTCACAATTCAGCTGTTATCTTTCTAGTAATCTGAAATTTGCTTCCGCTAGCGCGTATAACATAGAAGCCATTCATTTGTTGAAAAGGAATACTTAGCTCCTGATTTCCCGCATGTATCAAAACACGTTTTGAATATACGATTTTCCCCTGGCAATCAACTAGTTCAATTAATCCGTCATCCTGTAAATTCGAATGCAGCGTAACATGAATCATATCTCTAACAGGCACAGGATAAACATTTAACTCAACAGGTTGAATGCTTGTTACATGGAGCGGATTTCCGGAAAGGCCCAAATTTTCTTTTCGAGCAATAACCAACATACTTGATTTATTAATCGATATCGAATTCCCCGTTGCATCGGTTTGAGCTAGGTTTGAATTATTAGGGTGCTGAATCGACATAAACAAAAATCGTTTATCGGGAGAGAAGGTAATTCCTGTTGGTTCGCCTCCAAGTGGTGTTGAGCCAAACAGTTCTACTCGAGGATTTAGTTGAGTATGTTCATTCCGAACAACCCAGATGTAGTTTTTGCTTCCATCTTGCAAAACCCATAGATTCCCTTCTCCATCAAAAGCTAAATTATCATTACCAATTCCCCAAGGTTCCGAAAACACGTTTCCATTACTTGTTATGTTGTAGTTTCTCCCTCCCACAAATGTTTCGAATCCCGAAACCGTCAAACCATTATCTATGAAACGGTAAATTCGTCCATGCCCTTTTGAAGCAAAATAGAGTTTCCCATCTGGGCCAAATTCTACATCTTCAATTCCTCTAAATGGGGAAGCTTCCATATTGGTAGCAAGAAAGTATGTAGTGTTTTGTTCCCACAAACTATCATTAGGAACCTGCATCCAAACACCGCCGCTACCCAGCGGGTTTCCTGATTCAAGAGCTGAATCAAGTTTCAATACATATAGAACTCCTTGGGATAAATTTCCGGGCGTGTTGGCTATAAACTTATATAAGCATCCCAGCGAATCATCTTCTCCAAAGTAAACTGTGCGATTGTCGGAGAATGAAACCGCTGCATTTTCATGTGCCATTCTACCCAACTTCCACAACTTTTCCGGACCGTTTCCATAATCCATAACTTGCCTTGAGTTCACATCAATTTCTACCAACCAGCCAACATCTTGATGTCCATCCGAATTGGTATCTCCAGCAGTCCTTACTTCTTCGCCAATTAAAACAGTTCCCCACGGTGTTATACCTCCAGAGCAATTTCTTTGTGTACGAACAACAGGTGTGAAATCAATCGGGCCTGAATTCGATACTGTCCAGAGTTGAGAGGTCGAATTAAAATTCACATCCATAATAGTGACTCCTGCTACAGGCGAATTTTCATGGTTCAAGGATATTTTCCCTTGTTCGCTGCTTCCATTTTCTGCTACATAACAAGTAAAATCGAAGTTTAAAGGAAAGCTTCCTGAATTGGTGTATGGGTCTCCACTTTGAGCGAGTAGTTGAAATGTATGGCTATTCGGTATGATGAAATTGGTTGTTGGCGAAGTAGGAGGTATGGATGTGAAGCAAGCAATCTCAAAGCAATCAACTGTAAAAGTCCAATCGTTGGGAGTTAAAAAACCACCCCAGGGGTTTCCGGTTAAATCTGAAATTGCTGCTTGATCTATCTCAATGTAAATCGTAGCTCCAGATGGAAATGGATTGTGAATAATCGTAACTATTGCCCCATTTACCTGAACATTCGCACTGTTTATGTTGATGGTTTGAAACAGGTTAGTTTCGTTATAAATCAAAACTTGTCCGCTACCTAATTGAACCGACTCATCAAATGTTAACTGTAAATTGACTGAAGATGAAACTGCAATCCCATTATTTTCAGGGTTCAATAGAACTAACTGTGGTAGAATTAAATCTTGTGGATTTTTTCCAATCGCTGAAAACGCAATAAGTATCCCTGATAATAAAATGGATAATCGGAACATTTTTGGTTGAATTGAAGTGAAATATACAAAAACAGAATTTTCAATTACTTAGACATAAGACGTCAACATGTGGCGTTTGGATGCATTGCTAAGCATTAAAAGGCATGAACTTAGTGGCTGATGGTAAAATTGTTT
>JBIKOC010000154.1:0-5042 GCA_044358335.1 Flavobacteriales bacterium
TGTGAGGTTGATTGGAAATAGCAACGGTCGACAAGCTGGAGTTTCCGGTCGTATTGAACGAACATTTGGAGGCAAGTTTCGGGGCATGGGTTTACGCATTCAAGGCACCTTGAAAAATGGTGGAAACGTTCAAACGCCAAAGTATTATTTAGCCAATACGGGTATGCGTGAAAAAGACGTTTCGGCTAGTTGGCAATTGAATCGTAAGAAGCTTGCATTGGAACTTTCGGGTTCTGTATTTAGCACTCAGATTGGAATTTTTACCGGTTCACATGTGGGAAATGTGGAGGATTTGTTAGCTGCTTTTTCGAATTCGAAACCAATCGACAGTGTAGGGTTTGAACGTAAAATTGATAGAGGTTATCAAACTGTTCTTCACGGAACTGGTAAAGCGCGAGTTTGCTATCATTTTTCGGAAACCAATAAGATTGAGCTAGTATACGGACTTCAACACAACCGACGAAAAGAATACGATTCGGGTTTGCCATACAGTAATGATCCTGCAGTGATGATAGCAGCTCAGGCTGATTTCAAAATCAGTACACATACAGCTGATTTACTTTATCATACTCATTTAGGAAAGCATTACGAGTTAAATTCCGGTTTGAGTTTCATGACGCAAGGCAATGTTTTTCAAGGATTGGAATATCGCGCCTTGATTCCTAATTTCCGTAATTATGGAACGGGTGCATTTGCTGCTCTATCTCGTCAATGGGAGAAATGGCAAGTTGAGGCAGGACTTCGTTATGATTATCGTTGGCTTGAATGTTATCGACTCGATTATACCACGCTTGAAACGTATGCTGTTCAACGCGATTTTAGTAATGTCTCGTTTAGCTCAGGTGCATCCTACGAATGGACGAAACAGTTTAGTTTGTCGGTTCATGCAGGTTCTGCCTGGAGAGCTCCCAATGTGAACGAACTTTATGGAAATGGGGTGCATCAGAGTGCCGCTTCGTTTGAAATTGGTGACAGTACATTACAATCGGAACGGGCTTATCAGGTAAGCATTTCGGGAGTTTGGGAAACGGAGAAAACTCGAGTTGAATTAGGAGTTTATCGCAATCAAATCGACCATTTTATTTACTTGAAACCCTTGTTGAAACCTGTTGTTACTATTGCAGGTGCATATCCGGCATTTCAGCAAACTCAGGTAAATGCGCTTTTTAGCGGAGTTGATTTTGATGTGAAAACAAGCATCTGGAAAAGCTTAAAAGTAGGAGGGAAGCTAGCTTTAATTCGAGGATATAACAGCAGTATCCAAGACTATCTAGTTTATACACCACCTGCACGTGTAGATGCGTATTTACTGCTCGAAGGGAAGCCTTCCATTACGGGCATGAAGCCCTTTATTAAGCTATCGGGGCACTACTCGGCGCAGCAGAAGAATGTTCCCAATAATAGCGATTATGTAGCTCCACCTGCAGCATATTTCTTCATGCAATTCGATGCCGGAATGAGCATCGGTAAAAAACATCCAATCGAACTGAGTATTTCTATTTGGAATATACTTAATACCACTTACCGTGAGTACCTCAATCGATTCCGCTACTTTGCAGATGAGCAGGGGCGTTCGGTAGTCGTGCGACTCACTATTCCTTTACAATTTTAATTTTCTAACATGAAAAATAAATTCACACCTTTTTTAATGCTTTTATTAAGCATTTTATTTTTGGCCACATCCTGCAAAAAAGAAGAGCAGGTAGTTTCGCCTCCTCTTCCTGGAAATGAATTTCTCACGACTATCAAACTGCATTTAATTAGTTCCGATAATCTGGATACGTTAGTAGCTACTTGGCGCGATTTAACGCCCGAAGACACGAATCCTCCCGATACAAGTTTGGCATCTTTAATTCTTAAATCCAACACCACATATTCAGCTCATTTAGAATTAATGGATGAAACCAAATCGCCTTCGGAAGATATAACTGCTGAAATTCAAGAACGCGCGAATTACCATCGGATATTCTATTTTCCTTCTAGTTCCTTGGAAACAAATTTGAGTGTAGCGGTGACTGATTTGGATACGAATAATCCACCTTTAGCTTTAGGAATTTCGTCCACGATATCGACTCAAAATGTATCTTCGGGATTTTTACAGGTAATACTCAAACATCAACCAAATGTGAAAGATGGCACATTTGCTCCCGGTTCTACCGATGCAGATGTGAAATTTCAAATTAGCATACAACCCTAATCGACCATGAAAAAATTTCTAATATGCACCTTCTCGTTCCTGATGTTTAGTTCACTTCAGGCACAATCCGAATCATCTTCTAGCACCTCTTCAAATGATTCGAAAGGAAAACTGAGCATTGATCTAACTGCAGGTGTTGCAATTGCTTCCGGTAATTTTATCAAGTCCGATTATGCCGATTCTACTTCAGGTTTTGCTAATTCGATGGGATTATCCGTTCAAGGAAAATTGAAGTATAAAGTATCGAATTCATTGGCTATTCAATTAGCGGTTAATTCGTGTAATTATGGTTTGCACGATATCAAGAATTTGTCGGATGGTTATTTGAGCGATTTCGATGTGGATAGTACAACCGTAACAGTCAAAGGAACATACCAAAATTGGAATGTCTTAGTTGGTCCTTCGTACAGCATTTCATTAGGTAGTAAAATGCAATTCGATTTGCATGTTTTAGCTGGTATCAGCACACTTCGTGTTCCCGAAATAAAAGTCGATTTGGAAGATCAGTTGGCAGCTACATTTTACCAAAAGCAAGCCAGTGGCTTAGGTTTCGGACTCCAAGCGGGACTAGATGTTCGATATGCATTCACAGATCATTTAGGATTGGTCTTAAATGCAGATTATTTGATATCCAAACCCAATGTGAGCATCGAAAACGAAAATCGCACGAATACTGCAGGTCGCTATTTAAGCAGCTATCAGCAATCTATTGGCGGAATTCGAACCCGTTTAGGACTTTCGTATACGTTTTAACTTGATTAATAAATAATAAAAAAGTCCAATTATTTAATTGGGCTTTTTTATTTCTATTAATTTGAAACCTGATGTGAGGTTAGAATTTAATATTATTCTTCATGAATGTTTATAGAGAGTCCTATATTCAATACTAGTAGAAGGCTTTGAATAAAATTATATTAAACTATATTAGGATTAAAAACGGATCAGTGCGATGGCTATGTCTGGGCGGCGAGGGTGTGTTTCGACATAGATTAAGAAAATGCTTGTCCTAGCAAAATGGTCGAAAAAAGGCCCTGCGCGTAAGCAGCATCGTCCAGACTTGAACTTCTTTGGTTCCTTTCTTGTTTCAAGACAAGAAAGGAACACGTCGTAGACAATCATGAATGATTTATTGACAAGATGCTTTAACAGCCTTGTCTCATTGATTGATATGAAAATAGTAAGCTGACAATACAACCCGAAAAAGGGAAGGATTATCAGCTTAGCTAATTTAAATTCCTATCTAATTCAATTAAGCTGCTTTACTACTTCTGCTTTTTCGATGAATCCCACATTAGACCAAGTTTTAGCCGTGTTTTTATACACATGTAAAACAGGTAAAGCATCAATAGCTAAGTCCTTACAGAGTTGTTTATTATCATCTGCATTAATGCGAAGTACGACAACCTTATTAGCCATTTCCTTAGAAATTTCATTTAAGTAGGGTTGCATTTTTTTACAAGGTGCGCACCAGTCGGCATAGAAATCAACTAGATAAATTTTATCTGACTTAATTTGAGCTTGAAATTGTTGCAGTGTTAAGCCTGTTGAAGTAGTAATTGTATTAACGGTTTCGGGAAGGTTGGCAGCTCGCCATTTCATGATACCGCCATTTAATTCGAAAACTTGTTGAAATCCATCCGAACGCATTTGAGAGGCAGCAGAACCGCTTCGTCCACCGCTTAAACAATACACAAATACAGGTTTAGTTTTATCTAGCTTGCTAATCTGACTTTGAAAGTCTCCACCATTCCAGTTGATATTTAATGCATTCTGCAAATGACCTTTGCTGAATTCCTCGGGTGTGCGCACATCAATCAAGGGTGCATTAGGCATCTCTTTTATTTTATCGGAAAACTCAACCGCATTCAAGTTTGTTTTTGAAGATTGAGCGTTTCCACAACTCGTTACATAAAGTGTTAGTGCTGTAAGAAGTATAAAAAAGTACTTTTTCATAAGAGTCTTTTGTTTTAAAAGGGTATTCAAATATAAACTGTTCCTTGAAATCCAAGGCTTAGGTTTCATTTGAAGCTGCGAAATTAGGGTATTTGTTTCCTTCCTGCTGTGACAATAATCACAGGCTTGAAATAGTGGAAGTGTTAGGTAAAAAGTTTATATAATTTAAATTTTCCTTTGCGGGATTAATACTTAATGATATTTTTCTTTCATGTTTATCGCATGTCACTATAATCAATGCTAGTAGAAGGCTTTGAAATAAAATTATACTAAAGTAAAATTAGGTTTAGAAACAGTTAAGTGAGTAGAATATGTCTGGGCGGCGAGGCAGCGTTTCGCTATCCATAGAAGAATTTAGCTTCCAGAACAAAGGGCGAAAAAAGGCTTGTGCGCAAGCAGAATCGTCCATACTTGACCTTCTTTAAATGCACGCTGTGCTAGTCGAAGCGTGTTTCAATTCAAGAATAAACACTCATTACTTTATACACTCTTTCAACCGCTCTTCAAACTTAATATAGATAGCATCTTCTCTTCCTCTAATCTGGCCAATGAAACTGATTTGTCCTGTTAATCGGTTAAGGAAGATGCTTGTATGCTTGGTAGATGGGTGTGATTCGAGTTTTAGATGTTTACTAGCTGCGGTCTCAAGCCCATTGTAATAAAAATCATGCAACATTGCCCGGACGTTCTTAATTAGGTGGCGGGGCACATTTACCTTTTCATTTACGGTAAGTCCTGTAACCATCATGCGATGTCCTGCATGTTTTAAGCGTACTTTCTTTGGGTTGATGGTGAAACGGTGTTTCTGAATTATTTCTGAAATTCCCAACATCAAATTTTTTTCAATTGGAAACTGAGACGAAAAGCTTAAATCATCTGCATAACGAGAATA
>JBIKOC010000155.1:0-4996 GCA_044358335.1 Flavobacteriales bacterium
TGCCTCGAATGCACCATTTGGGGGAAATGTAGTTGGATTGGATGCCGCATCCTGGCGTTATTTTGGTCGACCAGCAGATAAGTTAAGTTGGGCAGAATCGGCTACGTTGGCAGTGCTTCCGAATGCTCCCAGTTTGATATTTCCCGGTAAAAACCAACATCGATTATTGGCTAAACGGAATCGTTTATTAAATCGACTGCACACCGCGAATTTTCTGGATGATACCGATCTAGCATTAGCACTCGAAGAGCCATTGCCTCAACAACCTTTTCCCATTCCACAATTAGCCACTCAACTATTGGATAGAGCTATTGCCGAAGGTCATGGAGCTACTGTGATTCGTTCGACTGTGAATGGTGAATTGCAGCAACAAATTCAACAAGTAATGATGATGCATACGATGCGGCAAAAGTCCAATGATGTGCATCATATGGCTACGTTGGTTTTGGATTTAAAAACAAATGAAGTCATATCATATGTGGGGAATATTAGCGATTATTCTGATGGGCACGGAATGGGCGATGTGGTAGATGTGATAAGAGCTCCACGAAGTTCGGGGAGTATTTTGAAGCCACTTTTATATGCATCAGCATTAGACGAAGGACTAATTACCCCGATAAGTTTACTGCCAGATATACCTACACATCTTTCGGGTTTTTCGCCCAAGAATTTTAATCATACGTATGATGGAGCTGTTCCTGCAAAGGATGCTTTGGCGCGTTCTTTAAATATTCCAATGGTTCGATTACTGGGTGATTTTGGGGTGGAAAAATTTCATCAGAAACTTCGTCGTTTGGGTTTTAAAACCGTGAATAGACCAGCTTCTCATTATGGTTTAGCCCTGATATTAGGAGGTGCTGAAGTGAGTTTGTGGGATTTATGTAATGCATATGCTCGAATTGCACGTGAGCTTCGTGCCGATGAACGTAAACAATCCAATAATCCACATTTAGCTTCTTATATTCATGGGAAATCAAATGCTAAAAACTCACTTGCAACTGGCTTTTCTCCGGCATCAGCTTGGTTGATGTTGGATGCGATGGTTGAAGTGAATCGTCCCGGAGAAGAAGCTCAATGGAAAGAGTTGGGAAGAGGAAGGAAAATTGCTTGGAAAACTGGAACAAGCTATGGTTTTCGAGATGCTTGGAGTATTGGTGTAACACCTCGATATGTAGTTGGCGTATGGGTTGGAAATGCAAGTGGAGAAGGTCGCCCAGGTTTAACAGGTATTAGTTGTGCCGCTCCAGTACTGTTTGATATTTTCGACAAACTGCCATATGATGGTTGGTTTACCAAGCCTATTGATAAAATGAAATTGCTTCCAGTATGTGCGCAAAGCGGATATCGAATGACTGAATTCTGTAGCGATACGCTTAATTTAAAACTTCCCGAAGTAGCTATTTATAGTAAGGCTTGTCCTTTTCATCAAAGGATACATTTGGATGCCCAAGAACAGTTACGTGTGAATAGTTCCTGTGCAGATGTCAGCACTATGCGACATGTGAATTGGTTTGTGTTGCCTCCGGTAATGGAGAATTATTATGCTCAACATACACCAACATACGCTCCATTACCTGCTTGGAAACTGGGATGTGAACCTGAACCGGAACAAAATATAGCATTAGTTTATCCACGAAAAAATAGTCGGATTTCTGTACCAATAGGTATAGAAGGCATTCCAACAGCAACCATTTTCGAAGCCAATCATCGTCGTGCAGACGCAGTTATTTATTGGCATTTAGATGATGAATTTATTGGGTCAACGCGCGATATTCATCAACTTCAATTACAACCATTGCCAGGAAAACACAAACTCACATTAGTGGATGATCAAGGAAATTCGATTAGTTGTGGATTTGAGGTATTGAGTTAATTCTACCACTTAATCATTCAGTTTAACCGCAGGCTAATTCTGATATAAAGTTTGAACTAAGACATTTCAATTTAGCGCATCTAAATTCAAATTCCGAATGCGTTATTCAGTGTCTTTTTTATTTTTCTGTATCTGTTTCCAGTCTTATTCACAAGCACCAGATACCCTCTGGACTCGTTGTTATGGTGGTGCATCCTATGAAAAAGCTAAATCTGTACGACCAACAGCAGATGGTGGTTTCATTGTGATTGGATCAACCACTTCTTACGATGGTGAAGTAGAAGGAAATCATGGCAGCAGTGATATTTGGGTAATCAAACTCGATGAATTTGGTGAGCCCGAATGGACCAAATCAATTGGAGGAACTTATCAGGATGAAGGTTTTGATATTGTTCAGTTACCCGACGAATCATACATTTTAGCTGGACATACTATTTCTCAAGATGGAGATGTAAGTATGAATCACGGACTTTCATACGATGCTTGGGTTGTGAAATTATCGATTGATGGTGATTTAGTTTGGGATCTTTCCATTGGTGGAACGGATAACGAAGAACTGTTTGGAATGACTATTTCGGGACAGAATATTATTGTAGTTGGAAATGCTTATTCAACAGATGGCGATATAAGTGGAAATCATGGGTTGAGTGATGTATTTATTGCTCGAATTAGTTTCTTTGGAGCAGTTGAGAATATCGTTTTATTAGGTGGGACTAGCTCGGAAACTGCTTATGCTGTTGCGAATTCGAACGATCAGGGGTTTATTGTTGCTGGGATTTCGAATTCGAGTGATGGTGATGTCCCCACAAATCTTGGCCAACAAGATATTTGGGTAATTAAAACGGATTATACAGGTGCCATGGAATGGTCTAAAGTTTATGGCGGATCAGCCATGGATCGTCCCAGAGGAATTATTCCAACTCAAGATGGAGGATATTTATTATTGGCAGAAAGCTCTTCGGCAGATGGAGATTTAACTAGTAATAGCGGATTTTACGATTGCTGGGTGGCGAAATTGAGTCAGTTGGGAATTGTTGAATGGCAGCAGTTTTTCGGAGGAATTAGTTTCGATGGTAGTTTTTCTGGAATTCAGTTGGGCGACGGTTCGTATGTGACAGCTAATGAAATATATGCACCCGAATCATCGGGAGAATTGACTCCGCATGGTGGAACCGACATGGTACTAAAAGCATTTTCAGCAGACGGAACTCCTACGTGGGAAAGTTGGTATGGAGGCTCCGGTTTAGAACGCCCTTATTGCCTGAGAAAGATGAGTGATTCGTCTTGGATAATGGTAGGAGAAACCAATTCAAATGACGGGGATGTTAATGGAAATCATGGTAATGATGATTTTTGGGTAGTTAAGTTCGGAATAGAGAGTTTGCCTTTAGGATTAGAAAATAGTTCTTCAACACACATGAAAATATACCCGCAACCAGCTTCTGAACTGATCACTATCGAAATGAATACTGAGCTCACCGATGCTCATTATACTCTTTTTGATGTGCTTGGAAAAAAGGTTCAAACAGGAATAGTGAATTCAAATTCAACGTTTTCAATATCTGTTAATGCTTTGCCATCAGGTATTTATTTTCTACAATTAAATACCAACACAGATCAGTATTCACGAACCATTCAAGTGACAAACTCATTTTGAAATAAGAATATTTTTTATGAATAAAAACATTTTCGCTGGAATTATTTATTTTCTGTTTTTTTCAATTCAGCTTTCTGCTCAAGAATTAGATCCATCATTTGGAAATAATGGTAAATCTTATGTTTCATTTGGTTTTACTTCGTATTATTTCGAGGAAATGGAATTCCAATCTTCGAATAAAATTATTGCAGTTGGTGAAAATGAGACTCTTTCAAATCCAATTGTTGTTTGTCGTTTAAAGAATAATGGTTCGCTTGATTCCACATTTCAAGGAACAGGTATTCTAACTTTTGGATTTGGATTAACCTATGAGTTTTGTGATGCCCTTCAAATTGATAATCAAGATCGGATTTTACTTGGCGGATCTTCTAATGGTGATCTAGTTTTAGCAAGACTTTTACCTGATGGAGATCTCGATTCAACCTTTAGTTCGGACGGAAAAGTAAAAGTGTCATTTGGTATAGGTAATGGTTCAAAAGCGCATAAAATCCTCATTCAGAATGACGGTAAAATCTTAGCCATTGGTGAAGCATACGGAGGAGCAAACTTTAATTTTGCAGCAGCTCGATTTCTTGCTAATGGTAATGTAGATAGTACGTTTGGTGTGAATGGTTTAATCACACATGATTTAAATGGATTTAATGATTTTGGTTATGATGCACTTTTGTTATCGGATGGTAAAATACTCATTGGTGGAAGTGCTAATAATAGTGATGGTAATAGTGCTTTTGCTTGGATTCGATTACAAACTGATGGCACATTAGATACAGAATTTGCTATCAATGGAAAATTGATTTATAACATTAATTCAAATTACAACGAAGTGGTTGAAGCAATGGAATTACATCCAAATGGTAAAATCATTTCGGCAGGATATTCAGGTGGTGATTTCGCTGTTTTTTGTATGAATACTGATGGTGTTTTGGATGCTTCTTTTGGCTCAAACGGACACGTTACATCCGATTTTGATGATTATCAAGATAAAGCCTATGCCTTGAAAATTGATGCGCAAGGAAAAATCATTCTTGCAGGACATGGTTACGATGGTTCAGTAAATACGTTTTTAGATTTCGCCATTGCTAGATATACGGAAAATGGAAACCTAGACAATACATTTAGTTCGGATGGTAAATTAGTAATGAAAATGGGGACTTATTCCAGTGGAATTGCCGATATTCTCATACAAGATGATGGTAAATTGCTATTTGGTGGACAATCTTTTGAAACGCAAAGTGGGTTTGTTGAGTTCGGATTTTTACAGTTAGATGTTTCAGCTATAACAACAACCTCATCAATAGAAGAGTCAAATTTTCTGTTTTATCCAAATCCAGCAAATGATTTTCTCTTTATTCGAAATGAATCATCATCAGAGAATTTAGATTTAATTCAATTTTTCTCAGTTACCGGACATTTGATTTACGAATTAAAACCAAAAACTGAAACAACTCAAATAGATTTATCCACAT
>JBIKOC010000156.1:0-4974 GCA_044358335.1 Flavobacteriales bacterium
TAACCCATTCAGAATGACAACTGCTCATTTACATCAATCATAACTGCTCAGGAAATGACTGTATATAGTAAATGAATTATGTGATAACTTAACCTAATGATACAAAAGTGAATATTAATATTTAACAATGAAAGAGGGCTGACACCCATTTCAAAAAACAAAACTTTATAATAGTTGACGATTCATTTCACCTGTCTATTTTGGCATACACACACAATGCAACTATCGAAATGCACGACAATTACTGTAATAATTAGCCCAATAAAAGAAAGCAATATGGACATATCTGTTATCACTTAAAAAAAGAATGAAATAATAATTCAGGCTAATTGATGGTTGCGGATTAAATCCAAAAGAAAACGGGTTTGAAGCGGTTTCGATAAGAATCCGGAAACATAGCGATGTTCAATTGCTTTTTGCCGATCTGCCATATTCTCTGAAGAAGATAACATGTATATTTTTGTGGTATAACGTAAGCCAGGAAAGCGTTCGGTGCAGACTTGGAGAAAATCCCAGCCGTCAATAACAGGCATAGTAATATCCAATAAAATCAAATCAGGAAATTTCCGGTATCTGGGAAACTTAGCTAGTTCTTTTAATGCGTCACCTGCAAAAAGAAAACATTCAATCTGTATGTCAGGAAAATGATCCTGTATCAAATAACTATTAAAAACATTATTCATCGGGTCGTCGTCGATGAGCCATATATTTCCTACTTCCATCTTGGTTGAGATTTGAAGCGAAAACTAAACAAAGGAAATAGAACAGTATTCCTAAATATTCTGCATAACTTACAACTAATATAAACATTAAATTCATTTCGCATTTTACTGATAACGAAACGATTACTAGAGCATAAAAAACTTACATAGATTAATTCCTAAGTAAATTAATTTTTATTTATTGATAAATCCAATTTTGCTTAATTCTAAAGGCTTAGAAATAAAGCCTTTTAAATTATTATTTGTTTCAGCGAGATTTAAGTCGGAAGGATCTACCGAAGAAGAAAGCATATAAATAGGAAGAGTTCTCGCTGAGTCTTTCTTCCTTTTCTCATAAGCCTCCAAAAATTCCCAGCCATTCATAACAGGCATATTAATGTCAAGAAAAATATAATCGGGTTGTTCGGTAGTATTTAATAAAACTTCAAGTGCTTCTTCAGCATCAGTAAAAGATGAAATAATCACATCTTCAAAATGTTCCTCAAAAAAATATTGATTCAGCATATTTGTTATACTATCATCATCGACAAACCAGACATTCATAGCACTCAATCTTTACTTACAAAGGTAAAGGTGAAAGTGGTACCATCACCTACTTGACTTGTGATTTGAGTACTGCCACCTAAGGCCCGCGCCTGTTCTTGAACCATATTTAATCCAAGACCGGAACCAGGAACATCCTTATGAAAGCGAGCATACAGTTTAAAAATAGTATTCCCATACTTTTCCATATCTATACCTCGTCCATTATCACTGAACGCTAAAATCAGCTTCCCATTATTTGTATATGATCGAATTCCAATAATTAATTTTCGAGAATAGTCCCTGTATTTGAATGAATTAGATAACATATTTTGAAAAATGCTCACTAAATAGGGCCGAAATGCCTTCATGCCACTCAACTGAGAAAAATCAACCTGCATTTCATAATCAACCTCATCCATTTCTTTATGTAAACTACCTAACACCAATTGAAGGATTTTATCAAAGTCGATATATTCAAATTGCTTGGAAATATTCTCCTTAATATTTAAGATTTTGTTCAAATCTTGAAGAATATTGTCCACTAAATTCGCCGATACTTGAATTCCATCTATCAAACGTTTGTCCCGAGAATCATCTGGTGAACTACCATTATATAAATTCAAACACCCTAGAATATTCGCAACTGGAGCACGTAAATTATGCGACACAATAAACGAATACTGTCTCATTTGAATGTTGTTTTCGAGTAATTCAGTATTTAATTCTTTTAATTGATTCTCTGCAAATATCCGATCTGATCGATCCTTAACTAATTGAATTAAACTCAAATAAAGGTCTTCTATTTCTGAATTTTTATCAAATAATTGAGACAATTTAAAAACAAAACAAACCAGCCCTATTTCAGCTAATTTTACTGGCACTAATAGGTAATTGATTCCTTCACATGCTAATCTTAGGCATGCTGTTAAATCATGCTGACTTAATAGTTGTTCAATATGATTTTCAACAAGTTCGGGTAAAGAATTGCCAGTTACATTTTGCCCATTGGATAGGCAAATATTCGCATAAACAAGCCCATCTTGTAATTGAAATACACACCCCTCATTTATTGAATTATTTTCAATTAACGTTTCAATAAATACACGAATCATTTCTTTAATCGTGAATACTGGGGATATAGCTGAGCCTATTGAATTTAAAATATTACGTTTATGTAAAATTCTTGCCTCTAGAATTTCTGCTAATCGTCTTTCTGTTATTTCAATAGTCACTCCTACATAAACTCTCTTACCTGATGAGTTTAATCTCGTAATTGCGGACTTTTCGAAATAACGTATTGTTCCATCCTTAAATACATGTCTACATTCAATATTATAAGGTGTATTAGAATAAACTAATCCTTTGTATGCTCTTTTAAAAATTTCAACATCATCAAGATGAATGTATTTAATTGCCTCATCAAAGTGAAGAGGTTCTTTAGTAATATCTAATTGGTAAAAATCATACATTCCTTCAGACCAAAAGCTTCGATTCGTATCTTGATCTATTTCCCAAGCACCAATCTTTGCTAAACTATATGCTTGTTGAAGTTTTCCATCGATTTCTAAGCGCTGGAAATATTCTTTATTTAAGGAAATAAGCTCTGAAATTGATTTTATTAATGCCAGATGTTCATATTCCCATTTAAAGCCTTTTTCTGATTTTTCAATCAATACAAACCCTTTAGAGTCGGATGTTTTATAAATTACTCCTAATAATAATGACAATTCTTGTTGCTTTTCAAACAAACGATTTAATGCATCACTGGATATAGCTTCAGCATTATGCCAGTTTGATTTCACTACAGTTAAATCACCAATTATTTGTTCGAATTTAGATTCATCAATTCGTAAATTTAATGTCTTGTGTTGTTCCTTTTCGATTATGTGAAAGCATGATTGACAGACATAACAATTATCAAATTCCGAATAATCCCAAATACTTAAACTTTCTATACCCAAATTGGTATTCAGTCTTAAATATAAACCTTCATAAAATTCAACAAGTGATTTTCGGTTAGAAAGTTCTTCACGTGAAATATCAACAAGTGTTGTTTCAATTAACCTCCTACGATCTTCTTCCTCTTTTTCTTGGGTAATATCTTGAAATACACCCGTTATCATATAAGGTGATTGATTTGATTCATCTTCGAATAAGTATCGCATGGAATCTCGTATCCAGATATACGCCCCATTTAACTTCTGAATTCGATACGTTATAATAGCCTCTCCATAAGCAACTAGATCACTTTCCCCTGAGGAAATAGCAGATAAATCTTCAACTACCACATTTGAAGTCCACAAAAGTGGATTAGCTAAATAATCATTTTTGGTAAAGCCCGACAATTCTGCAATTCTATCATCTAAATAGTTAAAATCATATAGAGAAATTGAACGAGTTGTATATGGCACAACCGGAAGAGTACTTATCAATAAAGACAAACGATTCTCGGACGCTTTTAAGGCCAGCTCAGCTTCCTTCCTATGTGAAATATCGCGAATGAAAATGGTTAACAATAATTCATCCTGCCTCTTCATTTTAGATACGATAACCTCTGATGTAAAATGCCTTTTAGAGGAATTTACAAGAACAATTTCGAATACAGTATCGAATAAGGTATTTGACTTTAATCTACTTAGATAAAATAATTGAACATCTTCTCTTTGTTCCTCTTCTAAAATTACATCTAAAATATTTAGACCGTTCACTTCAGATAAAGAATAACCAAATAAATCAATTGCGGTTGGATTTAAGTAATTAATATATCCATCCTTGTTGATAGTAAAAATGGCGTCCTTAACCGACTCTAAAATAATCTTTGCACTAGCTTCAGCTTGAGCCTTTTCTCTTGCCTGATTGAATTCTTGAGTGCGGTCAATTAGTGATACAAAATTAACTTCCCTTTTACCCAAATTAATAGTACCTGATAAAAACTCAACATGAATCTCTTCATTAAGTCTTGTTTTCATTCGAAGAATTATCGGGGCGGTATTTAATCCTGGGGCTCGCCTCAATAAATTTTCCCGAACATAATCCCAATCTTCCTCAAAAGTTAAATCGAAAATACTAATATTAGTATAATCTTCATTTTCTTTAAAGCCTAATAAATCCTTGCATGCCCCATTCATAAATTCTGCTTTATTTCTATAAGAAATTGCAAAAGGAATAGGCATATCACGAACTAACTCGCGATTAAAATTCTCACTCTTTATTAATCGCTGCTGGTTTTCAATCTGCTCAGTTTGATCAGCACCAACTAGCATTAGTGTTGCATTTCCAGCACTATCAATAAACTTAGTAGCAGTAAACTCAATTACAGCCTCTGATTGAGATCGAATTAAATTGCAATAACATGTTTGTGATTGTCCATCAGTGGATTCAAATAATTTAGAAAATTTCAGTTTAAATTCATCACAAAAACTTGAGCTAAGTAAGGAAGTAAAGTCTAAGCCAGGAATAGAATCCTGATTTAGGCTAAAATGATTTATAGCAGCTAAATTGGCAGATATAATAGCATATTCATTATCAACAATAAAGAGCAACATCGGGTTATATTCAAAAAGCTGCTTAAATCGTGTTTCAGATAATTTAACTTGATTCGCCGTTTCTTTTATTTTAGTAATATCAACTCCGTAACCAATTACTAAATCCACTTTCCCATTTTCAATAACAGGATAAAACTTTCTATATACATAGTTAGGCCTTTCATTCGGTCTATTATGAATAT
>JBIKOC010000158.1:0-4960 GCA_044358335.1 Flavobacteriales bacterium
GCGGTGCTCAATGTAATTTACACCAAATTCCTCACATGTTTTTTTGATGATTTTGCTGATAGCAGGATAATGTACGTGAGATATTTTTGGAAAGAGGTGATGTTCGATTTGGAAATTCAAGCCACCAACTAGCCAAGAAATAACTTTATTACGTGTTGCAAAATTAGCTGTAGTCTTAAGCTGATGGATAGCCCATTCGTCTTCAATTTTGTTTGCTACTGGCTCAGGGAAAGAAGTTTCTTCCACTGTATGAGCCAATTGGAAAACGATACTTAATACTACACCAGCAAACATTCCATACAACAAGAAACCTAAAGCCCAAGCTCCAAATCCTACCGTGTATATTGGAACAACCACGAAAATTCCAAAGTGGATTACTTTAAATGCCCAGAAACTGATATGGTCGGCTAGTTTCATTTTTTTCAAAGGCAAACTACCCACTTTACGGGTGAAGTATTTTTTGTAATCGGTAAAGAAGATCCAATATATGTACAACAATGAATAGGCAAACCAAAAATAGATATGCTGGTATTTGTGCATTTTCATAAACTTCTGTGATTCACACAAACGTAAAAACGGACGTGCATCAATGTCATCATCAATCCCATCAATGTTGGTATATGCATGATGAATAACATTATGTTTGGTGTTCCACATAAATACGTTTGCACCCAAGAAATTAAGGGAAAGTCCTGCCAGATTATTGATCCAAGGATATTTGCTGAAGCTACCATGTGCACCATCGTGCATGACGTTGAAGCCGATTGAAGCCGTTAATCCACCTAAAAGCAAACACTCCAAAAGGGCAAAATACCAAACGGGAGTAAAGAAAACGAGGTGAATATAAACTGCTAGAAAGCTAACAACTAGGATAATAGCTTTTAAAAACAACTTGTAATTACCTGTTGTGGCTGCACCTACTTCTTGGAAATAGTCTGTGATGCGATGTTTAAGCTCTGTATGAAATGAACTATTGGTAACGGTGAATTTTGGGGCTGCTGCCATGGAATTCGTTTTGGTTCGTAAACACTTATTTCTTAGCCTAGCTTATGGGCTGCCAAAAAAATCGCGTAAATGTATGTGATAATTGATTTCAACTAACCAGCGTTAGTCGGCGACTTGCGAACAACGTTGTTAATTACTTGAAATTCAGCTGCCATACTATGTTAACGAAAAATCCAGTAAGCCCAGATTTTGTTCGACTAGTATTAAGCAGTTCTAGGACGGCGATGTCCTCTCCAACGGTTACGTGTGCGAACTTCGGCGCCAACACCTGCTGCACCTGCTAATTGAGAAGCTGATTTTTCACGATCGGCTCTTGGCGGACGCTGTGGCTGTGGTTTTTTCTTGGATTTGGTAGCGGTGTTTCGTGGACCGTTCATGATAATTTCAGAACCGGTGTTCAAAAGCCATTTATGACTCGTGTTCACTGGAATAACCTTATTAATCAGCTTCTGGATATCACGCATGTATTCTTTTTCCTCCTCATCGCAAAACGAGAATGCAATTCCGCTTGCTCCTGCACGACCAGTCCGACCAATACGGTGGACATACGTTTCAGGAATGTTGGGGATTTCGTAATTGATTACGTGAGAAAGATTATCCACATCAATACCACGAGCGGCGATATCGGTGGCAACTAACACACGTGTTACACCCGATTTGAAATTGCTTAATGCACGCTGACGAGCATTTTGGGCTTTATTTCCGTGGATAGCTTCGGCAGTAACACCAGCTTTATGTAGGTCTTTAACTACTTTATCTGCTCCGTGTTTGGTGCGCGTAAAGACAAGTGCTGAAACAATCTTCTTATCCTTTAGCAATTCAACAAGCAGGTGTTTCTTATCGTTTTTGTCGACAAAATACATGACTTGATCAATTGTCTCGGCAGTAGAAGAAACGGGGGTTACTTCTACTTTGACAGGCTTCGTTAGAATGGTATCGGCTAATTTCTGGATTTCGGCAGGCATGGTAGCTGAAAAGAACAGCGTTTGACGTTTAGCCGGAATTTTCTGAAGGATTCGTTTCACATCGTGTATGAATCCCATATCGAGCATACGATCAGCTTCATCGAGTACGAAAATCTCAAGGTGTTGAAGATGCACGTAGCCTTGATTCATGAGATCGAGCAAACGACCGGGCGTGGCAATCAGGATATCGATTCCTCGTTTGAGTGCGTCGGTTTGTGAACGTTGCGTAACACCACCAAATATTACTGTATGGCGAAGGTTGGTGAACTTACCATAAGCTGCCATGCTTTCTCCAATCTGAATAGCTAATTCGCGAGTAGGAGTAAGGATCAGCGTGCGGATATGCTTGGCTGAAGATGGTTTGGGAGGTGTGTTGTAAAGCTGCTGAAGAATTGGAATGGAAAAGGCAGCTGTTTTTCCGGTTCCGGTTTGTGCACATCCGAGTAAATCGCGACCCTGTAAAACTTCGGGTATTGCTTGTTCTTGGATGGGAGTTGGTTGAACGTAACCTTCCGCTTTCAAAGCACGAAGGATGGGTTCGATCAGTTGTAGTTGATCAAAATTCATAATAGGTTTTCAGGCGTCAAAAGCCTTCAAGCACTGATACAGCGAAGGAATGGGTAACCTGTTGGAAATTTCGGACGATGCCGAAACAGGGTTGAAATTCTCCCTGAAATTGCCATTCGGTAACACAGGGCTCAGTGGTGAATCGGCAGCAAAGATAAATGAAAGAATCGAGTCTCCGACGTTTTCCTTATTCCTGTAAGGGAAGAATCCAATCTGGAACCGTCCAAGGCGAATAGGTAATTTGTGCTAGATCGCGGTTAGGGTCGACAAAAGCCTGCTGTGGGCGTCCATTAAATCCAACTTGAATATCAGCTGTAATAATAGGATCTGTTCCCCATGTTTTTCTCAGTTCTTTCTTCAAATACTGACTAAACTTGTATATCATATCCGCATTTTGTCCCATGATATCAATTTGCATGGTGTTGATAATACGACCGATATTGATCAGTTCAGGTTTGTCGTTTGGGAGCTTGCGGGCAAAGAATTTTAGATCTACTTTTTTGGTATGAATCTTCATTCGCCAGCTGAAAAAATTAGCTTGTCCATTCCAATCAACATCTTTTGAAACAAGTAAATATCGAAAGGGTAAGATGAGTTGCAAAAAGACAAATGAGAACAGGAGATTTCTAATCCAAGGTTTGAAAGGAAATAGAATTTCGTTGGATGATTGTTTTTTAACCTGACTGAGATTTCTTCCAATATTTCCCAAACTAATTCGTGCAAGAAGTTTGCGCAATCCTTCGGCAGGAGCGAAAAGTAAACAAGTTGCCGACATGGCTAGTGGGAATATTCCAATGGTTCCACCATCACCCATATTGAACATGAAATGATTAGTTGAATGAAACAGAATCGCTAGAATCGCTCCTAGTAAAAATGTTCTTCTGTACCAGAGTGAAAATCCGATTAGTAAATCGAAAATAAGTCCGCCAAATGTGATGTAATAAACCGCTATATCGCTACTAAACCATGAGTTTGGGGCGTTTAATGTAAGTAAAGTACGAGCTGGTTCTTGTAAGAAAATCCAATCGTGATTAAGCTTGACTAATCCGCCGTAGAAATACACTAGTACAACTAGAAATTGAAATAGGAATAATTGCCAGTATGGAATCACTTCCTTGCCAGTATCATCTCGTTTAGACTTGAAGAACAGCCAACACGCACTGAGCATGATGAAGAAGTAGAAGTGATTATTATAGTAAGATTCTTCAAGCAGAAACAGGTAGGTAAATGATAGAAGAAAAATGATTATTCCCGCTTTCATCGTTTTCCGGAATATCATCAATACCGGACCGATAAACATTAAATACAAGGTAAACTTCATACCAGCCGGAGGAAGCGGGTGGATGAAAGGAAGATAATCGTATGTGAACAGAAATTTAGGAGCAAGAATTCCAGCTTCTATGAAATGCGCAGAGCTGTAAACATAAGTTTGCAGCAACAATGCTAATGCAAAAATTACTCGAAATAAGTTTAAAGGAAGCGCATCAACAGGCTTAAAAAACCGTTGAGATAGTCGTTCAATCATAGAAGCTGAAATTGTTTCAATTAAGCGAATTGACAAATAACACCACCCATGAGCATGAGCGTGATTATCCAATAACCGCCGTTTATAAAAATGTACTTAAAGCTTTTTCTTTCGAACAAGGCAGTAACACCAATAGCTGGTAATAACAAAAATAAACCAGACATAAAACCATGTAATGCTCCATGCTTAAATGAGCGGAAATTATGGCCGTGTTGATCCATGAAATTTTTATAGTAAGCACCAATTTCTGTAGTTGGATCCATCACACCAGGTTCGTTAGCTAATACGGAGAAAACATGGTATTGATGAACGACCAAGAATTGCAACACAAAAGCAATGAACACGCAGAATAAATAAGTGACACCAAAGATAACAAGCATATTTCCCTCTTTTAATTTCTCTTCAGATAAACCTGTTGTTTTCATCCAAGCATTACCGAAAGCTTTGGGATGATACCAGATCATACCTACTAACAAAGGAATTAATGCAGCCAATAGCAAAATAGGAAAGTTCATATTCATGTGAATGGGTTTTTTTCAAAGATATATTTTTTCAATTCGAATCAAAATCCATAGCTGCATCACGAATTCCAATCCGTTTTATATAATTCATAAATCCTACTAGCTTGACCGTGAAGCTCTTCATTCCTTAAAAAACGCATTCCCATTTTCTGGATTACTCGAATCGATGCGAGGTTTTCGTCTGCCGCCCGAGCAATAATTCGATCTAATGCTAAATCACAAAATCCTATGTGTAGACTTTTGATGGACGCTTCGGTGGCAAATCCATAACCCCAAAAGCGCTGATGAAAACGATATCCTAAATCGGTTTCACCTGTATCTTGCATTCGTAAACCACACCATCCAATAATTTCGTTGCTCGATTTTAACACACAAGT
>JBIKOC010000159.1:0-4954 GCA_044358335.1 Flavobacteriales bacterium
TAATAATCTACTCCATTTACCTCATTGGGTCTTTGTTTACGATTAGTAGCTGATACAGAGAATTCAATCCCTGGAATATTCTCCAAAATATGACGCACAATTGTTGTCTTTCCAGCCCCGCTTGGCGCACATACGATAATTAGTTTACCACTCACAACACATTATTCAGTTGTTCCTTAATCTTTTCCAATTCGTCTTTCATCATCACAACAACCTTCTGCATCTCAGCATGATTCGCTTTTGATCCTATTGTATTGATTTCTCTTCCCATCTCCTGGCTGATAAACGCCAATTTCCTTCCCGATGGTGTGCCCTCTGCTGAAGTTTCTTTGAAATAGGTACAATGTGCTCGTAACCGTTGCTTTTCCTCCGAAATATCAAGCTTCTCCATGAAGTATATCATCTCTTCCTCAAAGCGGTTTGCACTCGATTCGGTCTGAGCAATTAATTCATCAATCTTAGCCTTCAATCTCGAACGGACTGATACCATTCGGCTCTCTTCGTGAACCGTAATCGATTCCAGTAACTTCTCAATACTCGAAACTCGATCTATCAATTCAGTTCCAAGTCCTTTTCCTTCATCAATCCGAAACCCATCAACCTGCGTTAGAGCTTCTTTGATGTGGTCTAATACCAAAGTCCAATCAGTATCTCCCGCTTCGGTCTCCTCTTCTTGCATCAAGTCGGGCGACTTCAATAATTCGGAAAACAAATTACTTGTGTCGGCTCCTAGTTCATCAGCTAAAACTTTCAAAGTTGAATACCGAACTTTAAAAGCTTCTGTATTTAATGTCAAACCAGCTGCCGCAGCGGAGTTTTTAAGTGAAACGAAAACATCTACTTTGCCCCGTTCTAATTGAACAGAAACCAAGTTTCTAACTTCTCCTTCTTTTTCCCTAAATGCTTGAGGTAAGCGTAAATTCAGATCTAACTGTTTACTATTGAGCGCACGGATATCGATTGTAAGTGTCTTCAAGCCAATAACAGCTTGACTTTTCCCGAAACCGGTCATGGATTTGATCATCGGCGCTAAAGTAGTAAAATTGATGCTTTAGTTGATGAGTCTATTAAAACAGAAAAAACTACTCTTACATCTTCTATTTTCGTGCTAATTTCCATCTTAACAATGGCATCAGACTCGCTTCAATCCTTACTTCCTTTTTTAGATCCTCAGCTTAGAAATAAACTCGCAGAAACCTGCACACTGATGAGTTTTCCAGCCGAAACGGAAATCCTACGAGAAGGTCAATACATAAAAGTAGTTCCTTTAGTTCTAAAAGGTTTGGTAAAGGTTGTTGCTCCAATCGAAGAAAAGGAACTTCTACTCTACTATATCCAACCAGCGCAAAGTTGCGTACTAACCTTAAGTGCAAGTCTGAGTAATTTACCCAGCAATGTGGTTGCTCGTACAATGGAAGAAAGTCAACTTCTCCTCATCCCCGGAGATATGCTTCCAAGCCTGCTGCAAGAATTTCCATCGTTTAACCGACTATTCTACGAACTCTATAACACACGTTACACCGAACTAGTCGACACCATTCGTCATTTAGTTTTTGACACACTCGACACACGCCTACTTGCTTATCTTCAAGAACAATCAACTCGAATGGGTTCTTCTTTAATCAAATTTTCGCACCGACAAATTGCCGAAGATTTAGGTACTTCTCGTGAAGTAATTAGTCGAGTGATGAAGAAACTTGAGAAATTAGGAAAGGTTGTTCAAACGCCCGACGGAATAGAAATTTTGTAGCGGTGACTTTAGTCACCGATTTGAAAGTTAACCATGATGTAGGTTTGTCGATACAAAAGCAAGCATAATATTCTTTGCTGCTTTTCTAAAAAATTGTCCAACTAAAAAAACACAACTATGAAAGCAAACATGGGTTCAGCCGACAAAATCATCCGCATTCTTGTGGCTATTGTATTCGGTGTATTATACTTTACCGGCACAGTTCCCGGCACATTGGGAATTATACTTCTCATTCTAGGTGCCGTTTTTGTTGCCACTTCCTTTATCAGCTTTTGCCCTTTGTATTTGCCATTTGGGATTAACACGCGTGGTAAATCAGAGAAATAATAAGCAATCACTTTGTGCGGTTAGACTTTAATATTATACTTCCTTAAAATTTAAAGCAAGTCCAAAACTCCATGCTAGTAGAGTGCTTTAAATAATATTATATTAAAGTAAAATTAGGATTAGAAACGGATCAGTGCGTTGGCTAAGTCTGGGCGGCGAGGGTGTGTTTCGACATAGATTAGGAAAAAGTATGTCCTAGCTGAATGGTCGGAAAAAGGCTTTGCGCGTAAGCAGCATCGTCCAGACTTGAACTTCTTTGGTTACTTTCTTGTTTCAAGACAAGAAAGTAACACGTCGTAGACAAACATGAATGATTTATTGACAGGATGCTTTAACAATCTTATTTCATTGATTAATATGAAAATATTAAATTGATGATTCAGCCGCACAACGGATTTAGAAAAGACATAAAAAAAGGAGGACATCGAAAAATGTCCTCCTTTTTTTATGACTATATGCAGGAAATTATAGTGTTTCCTTCAGCCATTTAAAGAATTCACGTTGCCATACAACACCGTTTTGAGCTTGTAAAATCCAGTGGTTTTCATCTGGAAAATATACCAAACGGCTTTTGATACTGCGTAACTGCAATGCTTGAAATGCCTCAAATCCTTGTCCTTCAGGAACACGAAAGTCTTTTCCTCCGTGTAGAATCAACATTGGTGTATCCCAATTACCCACTTTCGCACTTGGGTCAAATTCAGCATAAGTTTTTTGGGCAACAGCATTGTTCTTTTCCCAATAAGCTCCACCCATATCAAAGTTGGTAAAGAATACCTCTTCGGTTGTTCCATACATACTCTTCAAATTGAAAACTCCAGCGTGTGCAATAAAGGTTTTGAAACGCTTATTGTGCATGCCTGCTAAATTAAAAACTGAATAACCTCCATAGCTTGCTCCAATACAACCAAGTCGCGCTTTGTCCACATAGTTTTCTTTCGAAGCATCATCAATGGCACTTAAATAATCACGCATCGATTGTCCGCCCCAGTCTTTACTAATTGCTTCGTTCCATTCCACTCCAAAACCGGGTAATCCTCGACGGTTAGGTGCAACCACAATATATCCTTGTGCTGCCATCAACTGAAAATTCCAACGGAACGAATAAAACTGAGTCACCGGAGATTGAGGTCCTCCTTGACAATACAACAAGGTTGGATATTTCTTAGCTGGATCAAAATCGGGTGGATAAACCATCCACACCAACATCTTCTTACCATCGGTTGTAGTCACATAGCGACGTTCAACTTTGCTCATTTTCACTCCTGCATACAATTCATCATTCACATGAGTAAGCTGCTTTAAGCCTTTAATCTTCATGTCGTATGTATAAATCTCTGAAGCATGATTCATATCTGTACGACTCAACAACAAGGTGTTTCCTACCTGAGAAACAATACCAGTAATATCAAAATCACCATTTGTTAACTGCTGAACAACTGGCAATTTCTTAGTTATACCTGGATAATCCACTTCGAACAATTGCAAGGTTCCATCAATAGCTGCAGTGAAATAGATTTTCTTCCCATCATCTGCCCAACGATACGATTTTACTGTACCATCCCAATTTGCTGTAAGGTTCATATCGCCCGCTTTTCCACGAACAATAATGTCGTTCTTATCTGCTTCGTAGCCATCACGCTTCATACTCAACCAAGCCAAGGTGTTTTGAGATGAAAACAATGGATCAGTATCATAACCCATTCGGCCTTCGGTCAAATTTGTTGTTACACCAGTAGCGATATCATAACTGTATAAATCGGTATTGGTACTGATTGCGTATGCTGTCCCTGCTTTTTTCTTGCACACATATACGACTTGCATCCCATCGTTACTGAACGTGTAATCGCTTTCGTCGCCCATCGGTTGCTGCGGACTATCAAACGGCTCACCCGGCATCAAATCTTTTCCTTCATCCGCTTTTCCATTGATCATTTTATGAAGAAAAACATGACGGTATTTTCCATCTTCCCAAGTGTCCCAGTGACGATAATTCAAGCCATCATAAATCTGCACATTGGCTTTGGTCATTTCAGGATAATAATCGACAGCGTTCACCTTATCCACCTTCACCAAATGCTCTTGAAGTTGGTATTTTCCATCTTTACTAATACTAGCATCAGTCACGAGCGAACCTAAACTATCGAGTGGAGTTGCAACTCCTCCAGCTAATGGTATCATGTATAGTTTAGAGCTATTCTTATTGGCAGCTAAATCAGGAACGCTGGCTCGATAAACGAGATTCTTGCCGTCTTTTGTCACTCCAATAGCCGACACGCGTGCTACTTTTAGTAATTGCTCTGGAGTCATGGCCGATTGCGCCATTAGGCTACCAACAGCAACACTCAAGATCAAGGAAAGGAAATGCTTTTTCATTTCGGAATTCAGTTTAAGGCGGTGAATATACAGGATTCGTTCGATTCAATTTGCTTTCACAGATGTTCAATACTTGTTCAACATCACCCAAATAAAAAACGCCCGAAGATTTCTCTCCGAGCGTTTGCCCCAATCATGAGGACTAGCTGCTGACACTTATCTTACTGCTGTGTATGCATATCGATCACGTGCATTGAATCCGAACGATACTCCGAAACGCAAACCTTTATTGTTTGGAATCAAGAAGGCATTTACAGGAATATTCAATTTCCCAGATTTAAATGTTTTTCCAAAAGCGAAGATGAAACCTGCTTGAATGGAAGCATCACCACGACTGTCTAAACGAGTAATCACATCGGCATTTTCGGGTGTTGGAATGCTATCGTTTAACAAAGTCCATTTGCGTGTATCAGCAGTGTAATAACCTTGACTTTTAGTTACTACTGAGAAAGTTGGTCCGAATGCGAATTCCCATCCGTTTTTATTGTTACGCAAACCATT
>JBIKOC010000382.1:0-2782 GCA_044358335.1 Flavobacteriales bacterium
CCCCATTTTCTATTAACTCATTCACTCTTTGTTTATCAGCTGAAGATAATTCGTTATAGGAATAGAGATATACTTTTGCATGGTTAGCATGGCAATGTTTTATAAAACCGGGAATGTCTTCTTCTTGGATGTCTCTATAATGATCTTTCTTGTATTTATTGTAAGTAATCTCAATCCTTTTTCTGAGTATTAATTTTAATAAAGAGAAGATTCCATTCTGGAGTATAGTCAAATATTTCTCATTTTTATTATAGTTGTCAATTAATGCCCCTATAATGATGAATGGAAGCAATGGTATCATAAGAATCGCTCCAATAGTTTTTCTAATAATCCCGCCAGGTTGATATTCTGATTCTTCTTTTTTAATGTAATACACATCATTCTCTGAGAGGTCAGGGCGCATCTCATCATTTAAAACATACCCCTTGTATTGACAAAGAACATTTTCGTTTATGGGAAGGAAAACTGCTTTTCGACTATCGTTGAATTTCATATATGATTAATTAGCTATCTTAAATACCGCAAAAAATAGAGATAATTTATTTCTAATGCCCTATAGAAATAAGTTAATGATTAATTTAATTTGCTAAGTGCTTCAACCAATGTGTATCATATTTTGTGCAACAATTCAAAATGAGTAGTTCCCTTTACTTCTTATTTATCTACTTGCAATTAAGTTGCAGGTTCATCTTCTATTTTCCCTTCGCATCACATTAGTTCTATGTCTTTCATCAATCCCGTTTTTTCATTCGTTGCCAAAAGCTTGTACTTCATTGCTTCAAAGACTGGACGGACATACAATGAAATCAACATTATTGTTTATTATGGCTGTATTCCTCTATCGTGGTTAGCACTTATCGATTATGGGCTGGGTGTTCATTTTCTCAAGGGGGCATTTGCATTAGTCGTATTGGGATTTTTGATAGGCTGTAGAAATTTCAAAGCATTTTCCGACGATCTCTTTTATGCTTCTGTCCGGTTTTTAAACTACTTCAATCGTTTTGGTAGTAATTATTTTGCTTCATCTGTATGGCTTTGCATAGCTCTTCCAATCTTCATATATATTGGACTTATTTATTGGATCTGGTAATAAGTGTCTTTTAATTTATCACCTTGTTAACCTGTTTTAACTATAATTATATGTCATCTATACTCGTTCAAACCCTAAATCTTGCAGATGAATTTGCTCAGGCATCTCAGCGAAAAGACATTTCTTATCTCGAGCAACTACTCTCTGATTCGGGTGAATTTGAAATTCAAGACGAAACATTAGAAACATATGACGTAACAAAGACGGTATTTCTTGATTGGTATGCAACTAAGCTGAATCAAACTCCAATTTCTACTATTTCTTTCGATCAATGTTTGCATTGTCAAATTGGAGCACGTGTGGTTTTGTTTAATGACGGAACATTTCCGCGTAAACTAAAAGATAGTTCAGAACGCGTAAAAGCAGGTTTTAAGGTAGATTCAAGCGAGGGCAAGATTGTTAATTTGAAATTTTGTTTTGTCTTTTTAGAAACGGAGAACAAATACAAATTTGAATGTGAAATCGACCGAATAAAAGCTCATATGGGAAGTGGATTGTCAATTCCTGAAATACTTACGGTCATTAAAAGGGAAGACGAATCTGATGTCCTTTAACTTCTCGCAAAGTAAATTCAGCCCTTTTAAATTTTATTGATAACCTATTTATGATTGCAGCCATTCGATTTTTACTATTAGCTCATTTCTTGGTTTTGGCTATTGGTTGCGGTTCTTCCTCTAACGAGTCTGGTTCTAATGCAGCTAATATCTCAAGTCAACTGCGGAATAATACAGTTGTTAAAATTGTAGATGGCGACACATATGATGTGATATTAGATGGCACTCAAACACGCATTCGTATGGAGGGAATTGATACTCCTGAGCGGGGAATGGATTATTATAAAGTGGCAAAGGATTATCTAGGGAAATTATGTGTGAATCAAAAAGTACGAGTGGTAGGTAGTGAGAAAGATCGATATGGTCGTTTATTGGCGAAAACATACCTTTCGGATGGACGTGAATTGGGCGTAGAAATGGTTCGCGCAGGAATGGCTTGGCACTATAAAAAGTACTCCAGCGATCCAACATTAGCGAAGCTTGAACGTCAGGCAAGAGCAGCTCATATTGGCTTGTGGTCTTTAGCCAACCCAACTCCTCCTTGGGAGTTCCGACACGCGAAACGGAAGGAATAAAGTATACTCATAGTGTTTAACACTAGCAACCCTTCTGTTAAGGAAGTCGTTCACTCAGATTTTAGGGAAATTCCGGATTGGTTATTTTGATTTCCGTTTTATCCTTTGATTCGTTATTGTTGAAGAATGTTCATTTTAAAGCTCACATTAGAAGTGCAAGGCACATCTGCAAGCTTGCATGTTTTTCCTGATGGAAATTGAACTGGCAATCTTTGTTCATAATTAAAACCTAAACTATGAACTCTACAACTCACTACGTGCTCATCATGGATGCAAGCGGAAGTATGTCAACTGCACGAATGGAAACGCTACATGCTATTAACGAACAAATTGAAAATTGCCGCATTGTTTCTCTTGATTTGGAGGGACAATTTATTCGAGTTTCTTTATCCTTATTCAATACAGATGTGCGAAAAGTATACACAGATCAAGATCCTGTAAAGACTAAATTATTACGTGTGAACGATTATCAACCCAATGGATATACTGCTCTCTTAGATGCTATAGGAATGAGCATTAAAGATACGGAAGCCATTATTAAACCCGAGGATGATGTAGTGATG